>CAMWUX010000010.1 GCA_947177605.1 uncultured Porphyromonadaceae bacterium | reverse complement strand
CGACGACAAGGGATCCGAAGTTGGAGATGGTGTGTCGGTAGAGGAGGTATTTCTCAAGATAGTACCTGACGTTGTGGTCGCCTTGCTCGAGTATTATCATTGGGCGTGCTCCGCCTCTCTGGCGCCACAGCTCGAGGTTGGAGAAGAGGCGTCGGAGTTCGGGAGGCAGGGGCTCGCCGAGGAATTGTCGGAAGTGGTAGGTGTGTGGCATAGTATTATTGGATGCACGATGCACAATGCACAATGCACAATGCACGATTGATTATTAGAGAGTTAAATGTCGGACGGGTCGGACGGGTCCGTGGGGTTTGTGGGGGCAAAGTTAAGGCCGGTTTGGGCCGGCCTAACACATATTTTTCAAAAAAATTTCAGGGGAAGGGGTAATTTTGTGCTAATTGTCGCGGTCGGTGAAGAATATGGGGATATTGACCATAAAGGTGCCGGGGGTGGAGAGCAGGGGTCGAGCCGCTATCAGATCCGACAGGCTGACGGTGCCTATCACGTAGTTGAACCCGGCTGACCGGTATTGCTCATGGATCTCCCTGAAGCCGATCTTTTCGGGGACTATCGGATCGGTGTAGCGGATGTAGACTTTCAGATCAACGTCGGTGGTGTAGGCGGGCAGGTCGAGATAGTCCATCTTCTTATATTCGTAGCGATAGTTGTGGCGACGCGCCATGATATCGCTCAGTATGGAAGAGGCGGTAGGCAGGCTGCCGGCTCCTTTGCCGAACATAAACTGGCGATCATAGCACTCACCGCGTATCACTACTCCATTATACTCGTCGTCGACGCTATAGATGTAGCGCGGCGGAGCAACGAATTCGGGCGCTACAAACATCGTGAATTTATCGGAAGTGACTTTGGCTACCTGTGCCACAAGCTTGATCTTCATGCCCTTCTCGCGCGCATAGCGTATGTCGAAATCATTTATGGCTGAAATGCCATAGGTGAAGATGCTGTCGGGCTTCACATACACGCCGAGGGCATGCACGGTGATTATAACGAGTTTGAAGAGCGAATCGAATCCCTCGATGTCGAATGTGGGATCGCTCTCGGCAAATCCGAGTTTCTGCGCCCGCTCCAATGCGGCTCCGTAGGATTCGCGGTGGTCGAAAATCCGCGAGAGTATATAGTTGGAAGATCCGTTGAGGATGCCCTTGACTTCGAGCAACAGGTCGTTGTCGTAATATTCCTCCAGATTCCGTATCACGGGTATCGAGCCACAAGAGGATGCGTCGTAAAGCAACGCGGTGGAGTGACGCCTCTGGAGATCGATGAGTTCCGGCAGGTGACGGGCTATCATGGCTTTGCTACCCGACACGACCGGTGTACCCTGACGCAAGGCGCGACTTACGATGCGGAAGGATGCCTCGGCGTCGTTGATCACTTCAACTATAAGGTTGATTTCGGGATCGCTGAAGATATGATCGGGATTGTCGGTGAAGAGGGCTGGATCTACCGCGGCGTCGCGCTTCTTGTCGATATGACGCACGCATATCCGCCGGATTTCGGCGTGGGCGTTGACCGCCTGACTGATTACCTGATATATGCCGCGGCCTACAACGCCGAATCCAAAGAGACCGATTTTGATTTTATCCATAATTAGCTGTTGATAAACGGGGTGAGAATAGAATTGAGTTGTGAGTGCTCTACCAAAAAGCCGTCATGTCCAAGCGGAGAGCTTATTTCGCAATATGTGGCACCGGGAATCAGCGAGGCCAATCGCCTCATCTCCTCGGGCAGAAATATGATATCGGTAGTGAGTCCGATGACTATGGCCGGACACGCTATCCGGCCAAGGGCAGTCTCTACACCGCCGCGGCCGCGCCCCACATCGTGGGTGTCGAAGGCATCGAGTATCGACACATACGAGTAGGCATTGAAGCGGCGGCACAGTTTCTCGCCCTGATGGCGCTGATAGGAGCATGGGCGTGGCAGGTCGGGCAATTCGTGGGTATCCTGCTGTGTGAGGTTGTAGCCCGATGGCCCGCGATATGTGAGTAGGCCGATGGCGCGTGCAGCAGCCAGTCCGGCGGCGGCAGCGTCGGGGCGATGCTCTCCCCATGTGGCATCGGATTTTATGGCCATTCGCTGAGTCTCGTCGATGGCTATGGCCCAAGGCGATGCCTTGGCATCGGTGGCTATGAGAATAAGTCTGCCGAATCGCTCAGGCTCTTCGGCCGCCCACTCCACTGCCTGAAATCCACCTACGGAGCTTCCCACGAGAGCGTGGATACGACCAATGCCCAATGCTCCGGCAAGCCGCCGATGGGCGGCCACGATATCCCGGATGGTGATCCGCGGAAACTGATCGTAGTATGGCAGGCCGGTGGCAGGGTTGATACTCAGCGGGCCGGTGGTGCCGTAGTGCGACCCGATGATATTGGCACATACAACAAACCATTTCGACGGATCAAGAAAAGCGCCTTCCTCGACGGTATGGGGCCACCATCCGGCCACATCGCTATCGGCAGTAAGGGCATGGCATACCCACACTACATTGTCGGCGGCCTTATTGAGAGTGCCGTAGGTGTGATAAGCGACGGTCAGTTCGGAGAGTTCGCCACCGAGTTCGAGAGGTAGCGGTGAGGGTGAGTGATAATATTTAATCGACATAAGCGAATGCCTGATTGAAATCCTCTATGATATCCTCCACATCCTCAAGTCCGAGCGAGATGCGCAAGAGTGTGGGTGTGACGCCGGCGGCCTTGAGATCGGCTTCGCTGAGCTGGCGGTGGGTGGTGGATGCGGGATGAGTCACTACGGTGACTGAGTCGCCGATCATAGTCATGTGGGCTGCCAGCCTGAGGGCTTCGACGAACCGCACGGTGGACTCGAGCGATCCCTTCAGCTCTACATTGAGCACGGCCGAAGCTCCAAACCGATAATATTTCTTCGCATTCTCATATCCGGGATGATCAGGGAAGCCTACGAAACTCACCTTCGACACCTTGGGATGCTCCCGAAGGTATTGGGCGAGGCGGCGCGCTGACTCTACTTCGTGGCGCACGCGCAGCGACAGGGTCTCAAGTCCGAGAAGCATCAGGTAACTGTCGAATGGCGAAGGACAGGGGCCAAGATCGCGCAGACCGTCCACGCGGCATTTCACAATGTATGCGGCCCGTCCGAACGCTTCGTGGAAATTCAATCCGTGATAACCCTCCGATGGCCCGGCTATCGCGGGGAAACGACCATTGGCCCAATCCATATTTCCTCCGTCGACGATAACGCCACCCATAGCCGTGCCGTGACCGTTGATCCATTTGGTAGCCGAGTCGACCACGATGTTGGCTCCCCACTCGAATGGATTGCAGAGATAGCCGGCGGCTCCGAATGTATTGTCGACGATAAACGGCACGCCATTGTCGCGAGCCACGCGGCCGATACCTTCGAGGTCGGGTACCACACAGGTAGGATTGCCCATAGACTCCACGAAAAGCGCTTTGGTGCGGTCGGAGATCAATGCCGCAAAATCGGCGGGCGCGTCGGTGGGAGCTATGCGTACCTCGATGCCGAGCCGGCGCAGGGTGTGGCGGAACAGATTGTAGGTGCCACCGTAGAGATAGGGTGACACTACGATATTGTCTCCCTCGGAGGCCAATGCCGTCACGGCCACGAGAATGGCCGACATTCCGGATGACACGCCCAACGCACCCACACCACCGTAGAGGGCGGCTATACGCTCTTCGTAGGCCGACGTGGTGGGATTCTGCAGGCGGGTGTAGATATTGCCTGGCGCAGAAAGGTTGAACAGATCGGCTGCATAGTCGCAGCTTTTGAAGCGATAGGCTGCGGTAGGATAGATGGCCACCCCGCGCGCACCGGTCTCGGGCGAGTGGTCGAGACCGGCGTGGATCTGACGCGTCTCAAAACGAAGTTTGCTGAAGTCCATAATTTATCTTTTAATTTTTTTTGAATTAATATAACGAAACAGGCTCCCGGGGTGCAGGAGCCGAACTATTGGTGATGACTATTCTTAAGCGATAAGACATCTCTACCCCCGGCTCCGCAGGCAGCACATACACATAGACATCATCATACCCATAGCAGCATTCGTAGATGCCGGGCTCATGATTGTGTGATGTGAGATCTGTGGATTCATCGCGGGGAAGAATTGTATTGTATTCAGGTGCGAAAATAGCCGCAATTTTCCAAACATCCAAATTTCCGCAACAAAAATGTATCTACCACCCGAGAAGGTTGCGGAGGAGGGTCCAGAGGAGGATGGCGATGAGCCAGGCGGCTACGGCGGTGCAGCTCAGGAGGTAGCGGGCGAGGCGGGGATGGCGGCCGGCGGTATGGTCGGCGTAGATGGTGAGCAGTAGTATGGGGAGGGCGATGAAGAGAAAGGGGTTGGCGCTCCAAGCGTCGGCGATGTGGCCGCGGAGAAGCTGCTGGAGGGCTGTCTGACTTCCGCAGCCGGGGCAGTCGTAGCCTGTGAGCCAATGGATGGGACAGCGTGGCAGCCAGGATGACTGCACGGGCAACAGGAGATATATGATCACAACCGCGAGGACAATTAGCCCCGCGGCTGTGAGTATCAGTCGGCGTCGCTGCGCCTGATTCATCCAAAGAGGTTGATGGCGATGATGAATGGAAGCTCCACGATACCTGCCACTATCGACACGAGAAGCCAGATTTCGGCGGTCTCGGATGCGCGGCGCGCTCCTTCGTAGTCGCCATCGGCGTAGCGCGAGGATACGTAGGTGGAGTAGATGACGGAGACTATGGCGGGCACCATGCAGCAGAGTATTATAGCGGCGATGCCCCAGCCGAGATATGAACGCGGACGTTCGGGCCGGGTATCGGCCTCGTATGTATGCGCGTCATACACGGGCTCGGCTGCCGTAACCACCTCGACTTCCACCACGTCCGCCGGCACGCTACCGAAGTTGCCGGCCAATTCGGGGAGTTGGGATGCCTTGACCCAACTTGTGAGCCCCTGACGCCATATTCTGACGTCGGGGCCGAAGTGGGGGGAGGCTGTGAGCTCTTCGAGCGTCAGGGGGCCTATCTTTTCCTGTTCGGCTGTCGCAAGCCAATATTGGGTTCTTTCCATCAGAAGAATTTGGTCTCGGTGCCGAATATGTCGGTAAGCAGATTGTTGGCCAAGCGGCTGGCTCCGATACGGAAGTATTCGTTGTCGAGCCACTCTTCGCCGAGCACGTGCTTGACGATGGTATAGTAGGCGAGAGCTTCATCGGTGGTGGATACGCCGCCGGAGGGCTTTATGCCGATCTTCTTGCCGGTGGCTTCGTGGTATTCCTTGATGCACTCGGCCATGATGTAGGCGGCTTCGAGGGATGCGCCGGGATATTCCTTGCCTGTGGATGTCTTGATGAAGTCGGCGCCGGAGTACATGGCGAGAATCGAGGCGGCGCGGATGTTCTCGGCTGTCTTAAGCGCGCCTGTCTCAAGGATTACCTTGAGGTGGGATTCGCGGCAGGCGGCTTTGAGTTCGGCGATTTCGTCGCACACTTCTTCCCAGTCGCCGTCGAGGAAGTTGCCGAGGTTGAGCACGATGTCGATTTCGTCGGCACCGCCGTCGACTGCGAGCGCCACTTCGGCCACTTTCACTTCGGGGAATGTCTGCGATGAGGGGAATGAGCCGGCTACGCAGGCGATGTTGACCTCGCTGACGTCGAGCACGGTGCGAACGACGGGGGCGAAGTTGGGATACACGCATATGGCGGCTACGTTGGGCATATCGGGATGCTCGGTCTCAAATTCGTTGACACGCTCGGTGAACGCGGCCACCGAAACGGGAGAGTCGGTGGATTTGAGGGTGGTGAGATCGATGGAGTTGAAGAGCTGCTTGAGGACTTC
This sequence comes from uncultured Porphyromonadaceae bacterium, assembly GCA_947177605.1. Classification (GTDB taxonomy): domain Bacteria; phylum Bacteroidota; class Bacteroidia; order Bacteroidales; family Muribaculaceae; genus Paramuribaculum. The sequence goes on along the minus strand of CAMWUX010000010.1, from coordinate 6,828 downwards.
GGGTGTACGGTTGGCCTCGAGTTCGTCGGCCAGTATCTTTGCCACGCGCTCTTTCACGAGGGCGTCGTCGGTTGTCACTTTGCTTTTAGCTACTGTGTCGTGATATTTATCTGCCATGATTGTAGATTTATGAGGGTTAGTGTTTCTCTATTTCTGAAGTTTGGGATTATTGATGTGGCGATCCTTATCTCTAATGGTTTTCTTGCGCAGATTGTTCATCATCGCTTCCTCAAGCGATATGCCGTGCTGGTTGGCTATGGCGGCGGTGACCCACAGCACATCGGCCAGTTCGTCGGCCAGATCGAGTTTCTCGCCGGGCTTGGCGGACTGATCGCCGTCGAGACGGGCTATCACCCGGGCTACCTCGCCTGTCTCCTCCGCCAGAATGGCCATATTGGTGAGGGGCGAGAAGTAGCGGACGCCGTGGGTGCGTATCCACGCGTCAACCATCTGCTGCAGGCCTTCTATGGTGAGATTAGAGTCCATGGGCTTATTCTTTGAGGCGTGAGTCAATGATTATGGTCACGGGGCCATCGTTGACCAACTCCACTTTCATATCGGCGCCAAACACTCCTGTGGCTACGGGACGGCCGAGGCGCTCCTCCATGAGGCGGCAATATAGCTGGTAGAGCGGCTTGCTCTGAGGGGGACGCGCCGCGCGGATGTAGCTCGGGCGGTTGCCCTTGCGGGTGGATGCGGTGAGTGTAAACTGGCTAATGGCAAGCACGTCGCCGCCGACGTCGGCAATGGAGCGGTTCATCACTCCCTGCTCGTCGTCGAAGATACGCAGGGCGGCAGTCTTGTCGGCGAGCCACACGGCTTCAGACTCCGTATCACCCTCCTCGACGCCTACCAGCACCATAAGCCCGCGGCCTATTCGGCCGTGGCACTCTCCCTCGATCGAGACCGAGGCGCTACTCACTCGTTGGATTACTATACGCATTATGCCACAAACTTAGCGAAAATCCCAAAAAAATCCTATTTTTGTAAAAAAATTAATCCTACTATCCATGAATCGTATTACCTCCGTACTTTCCACTCTCTGCCTGTCGGTCGCTGCCATAGCTCCGCTGTCGGCCACGGCATATACCGAACCGGCTGACACTTCGGCCGTAGACCGCTCGGGTTGGGGCAGCGTCACCGCCCCGGCAGTGAGCTGGGTATCGAAAGACATACCTTACCGCCAACAGGCTACTCCCCCGGCAATGACTACCTCCGACACTACTCTGACGGCATGGCGCGGAGAGCGCCTCGGGATGGAGGCTCTCATAGCATCGCCGCGCGATCTGACGAATCTGCGGATCAAGGTGAGCGGTCTGCGTCGCGATGGCAAGGAGGTGGCCAAAGATGCCGTCTCGGCCTCATTCATGCGCTATGTGCTGTCGAGCGACTGGAAGGCGTGCGGGTACCCGTCCGATACGCTTCCCACCCATACGCTTCCCGATATGATCGACCTCCCGGGAGAGAGCATAGACGCTATGGCTGCCAACACCGTGCGGCCGATATGGGTGAGTGTGGAGGTGCCCCGCGATTTCGCGCCCGGACGATATACGCTATCGCTCGCCGTAGAGGAGGGTAAGAAAGCGCGGAAACTCGGTGAGCTCGAAGCCACCATCGAGGTGCTTGGCCGTCAGCTTCCCGCTCCGGCCGACTATTCCTTTTATCTCGACCTGTGGCAACAGCCCTACAGCGTGTCGCGCTACTACGGCGTGGAGCCCTGGAGCGACGAACATTTCCGCCTGCTCGAACCATACGCCGACATGCTTGCGCGCCTCGGCCAGAAGACTATCTCCGCCATACTCTTCTACGAACCGTGGGGCGAACAATCCAACGATAAGTTTGAGCCGATGGTGGTGACCTCCCGTCAGCCCGACGGCTCCTGGCACTTCGACTACGACATCCTCGACCGCTGGATCGACTTCATGACGGCCCGAGGCATAGACACTCACATCAGCTGCTTCACTATGGTGCCCTGGCAGCCCGAATACCGCTATATCGATGCCTCGACGGGGAAGTACGCCACCCTTGAGGCAAAGCCCGGCTCAGAGGCTTACAATGATCTCTGGGGGACATTCCTGCGCGACTTCGCAGCGCACCAGAAGGCACGCGGCCTGACGGACAAGACCGTGATCTTCATGGACGAGCGCGGCATAGACGATATGCTGGCGGCCTACCGTATAGCGCGCGAGGCCGCTCCCGAACTCCGTATGGGTCTGGCGGGCAGCTATCACCCGGAGCTCATCGATTCGCTCTATATCTATTCGCTCATAAAGGGCGACTTCTTCCCGGCCGATGTGATCGAGCGCCGCAACAATGCTGACCAAGTGACGCTGATGTATACCTGCTGCGCCACTCCGGCTCCGTCGCAGTTTATCAACAGCGATCCGGCCGACGGTGCATATATTCCTGTCTATTCAACGGCAACAGGCCACGACGGCTACCTGCACTGGTCGTATATCAACTGGACCGACAATCCTCTCGAAGATTCGCGCTTCCATATGTTTGCCCCCGGCGACACCTACTTCGTGTATCCCGACGGACGTTCGTCGGTGCGCTACGAGCGCCTGCTCGAAGGCATCCAGCAGAGCGAAAAGATAAGGATACTTCGCGATGAATTCGTGAGCAACGGCGACGTGGACCGCCTGCAGCAACTTGACAATGCGCTGCTCCCGATCCGCACCGGCGCGCTCAATCCCTGGTACCCGACATCGGAAGTGGTAAATACTCTGGAGCGGGCGCTTATCAATCTTTCGCGTTAGCCTTACCGGCCAGCTGACCACACGCAGCCATGATGTCCTCGCCGCGCGAGGCACGTATCGTGGCTGTGATTCCGGCTGCATTCAGGCGGTCGCGGAAGGCTTCCATCACGGGTGTGGCCGATGACTCGCGGTCGAATCCCTCTATGGAGTGGAAGCGGATGAGATTGACGCGGCAGTGAAGTCCGCGCAGGAGCCGGGCCAGAGCGTCGGCATGGCGCATACTGTCGTTTTTACCGCGCCACATTATATACTCTACTGACAGGCGGCGCTGATGAGCCCAGTCGTATCCACGGAGCATATCCACCACTGCCGTGAGCGGATAAGCGCGCTCCACGGGCATGATCTCCTCGCGCTCGGCGCTGAAGGGGGAATGTACGCTTATGGCGATATGGACGTTGGTCTGCTCGATGATGCGCCTGAGGATGTCGATGCGACCGATACTCGACAAGGTGATGCGTCGCGGGCTCCACGCCAGTCCCCAAGGCGCGGTGAGTATTTCGATCGACTTCATGACGGCGTCGGCATTGTCGGTCGGTTCGCCCATGCCCATATACACGATATTGGTAAGGCGCTCCGACTCCTCGACGCTCAGCACCTGATTGATGATCGCCGCGGAGGTGAGATTGCCGTGGAATCCCTGCCGCCCCGTCATGCAGAAGCGGCAGTTCATGCGGCATCCCGCCTGGGAACTGACACAGAGCGTGGCGCGGTCGCCATCGGGAATCATGACCGACTCGATGTCGCGGCCACCGACACCCGGGAAGAGATACTTGGCAGTGCCGTCGGTCGACACGGTGCGCAACACGGGCTCCTGACGACCTACGCAGTAGCGCTTCTTGAGCTCTTCGCGGCCGCGCAGCGACAGATCGGTCATAGCATCGATATCGGTGACACGCTTCGCGTAGAGCCAACGTGCCATCTGTCCGGCCGCAAAACGCGGCAGACCACACTCCTGCGCCACCTCCGCGAGGTCGGCTTTGGTCATTCCTATAAGTGGTAAAAGGGTCTCAGCCATAGTGTTCCGGTGTTTGGATAACGGACTTCAAAGGTAGCAAATAATCGGCGCATTTAGAATTTTTAAAATCTTTTTGCGTTTATAGGGTTGTAGTACAAAGCTTTATGTATTAATTTTGCATTGCGAAAAACACAAGTCGCCCTTTGTAAACCTTGGGGGCATCCGGGAAAAAGAATAAGCCGGGATTAATCATCCACTACAAATTTTCCGACCCGCAAGCCGCAGCTCCGATGCAGTTCGAAGCCGGCCGCATGCCGTCACCGCCCCCCCTAAAAAATGGTTGCAAAGCCACGCGGAGGGTGGGCAGTGTGTATAGCAGAATAGTAAGAAAGTTAATAGTTTAACCATGAAAACAACATAATGCCAGAACATTAAGTACCACTAATGTTCGATGATTGATAGACTAATTATATATACTTGAATTTTGGTTATGAGGGAGGTGCGCTTCTGTGAAGAAGTGCATCTCGTTTTTTTGTACCTCTATATGTGCGAGGGGGCGACGCTGATGTGCGTCGCCCCCCTCGGGATATTGGATTGTGTGGGGATATTACTTGCTGAGGACTTTGACGGTGCGGAGTACCTTGCCGTCTTTCACTGCCTTAACCAGATATACACCGGCTGTGCCGAGCGATACCTGTGCGCTCTGGCCTGCGAGGGCGGAGAGTTCCTTGTTGGCGATGAGCATACCGCCTACGTTGTAGACCTGTACGTCGTAGACGCCGTCGGCTGCAAATTCAAGGAAGAGTACGTTGCCCTCGGTGTAGGCGTCGAAGCCTTCGCTGTCGGCATCTACTTCACCGATACCGGCGAGAGCGGATACTGTGAAGATGGGGAACTGGAATTCATCCTTGCCGTAGAGGTTCTCGAGGGAGAGCTTTACGTTGTGGTCGCCTTCGTCGTTGAATTCCACGAGTGCGGTACCACCTTCGCCTTCGGTTGCGCCTACGAAGTTGGTGTCGAAGTTGGTCTGGCGGAAGTTGTCGCTCCAGGTAGCCTTGGTCTCAACGGGCATCGCTGTGCCGGAGAGGAAGGGGCAACCTGCCTCGAAGCCGCTCACGATGCTGATGATTCTGGAACCCGTCTCCTGACCAGCCTCGTTCTTGATTACTTCTGTCTGGAATGTGCTACAGCTTACGCCGGTCTTGGCACCCTTCGACTTGAAGGTGAAGTCGTCGCCGTAGTTGTCTTCGAAGTCCCAGATGCTGAGCAATCCTTCGGGATAGCCGTTGGGGAAACCGTTCATCGACACATTCACATCTTCCTGGCTCATTGCTTTGTTCCATACCTGGAAGTCATCGACAACGCCGTCGACAGCGGCTTCCTGGTGTTTGGGACCACCAAAGTAGACGTATTCGTTGCTGCCGATCGGGAAGGTCTGGCCCCATACGAAGGTGTCGGAACTTACAGTGCCGTCGTAGGTGACGCCGTTGACAGTTCGTACGGCTGTGTTGCCTTCCTGACCGTTGCCTTTGACATAGGCAGTCACGAAGCCGTCCTGCTTAACGCCGTTGATATAGAGCTGATGGCGGAAGCCGGCCTGAGGCTCGGTAGTGTATTCGCAGATCCACGCTATATGCGTCCAGATACCGGCCTGGAAACGTACGTCGGGGAATGAGTAGTGAACCTCACCGAGGGTATTACCGCTTGCGGCACCACGGAATCGGGATTCGTAGCGGCCTTCGGCGGTACCGTCGTTCCAGGTCCAGCCCCATTCGTTGTTGGGCCATGCGGTAGTGCGGTCGGAGATATTCATGAAGTGCCAGCCCATATTGGGAATCTCCTTGAATTTGAACCAACCGGCTACGGAAAGTGACTGAAGGGCACCGATACCGAGGTCGCCGATCTTGGCACCGAAGTAGGTGCTGGCGAGACCTACGGCACGCGAGGCGTTGCCGTCAGCTTTACGGCCGGTGAAGGCGAGACGGGGATTCTCGTCGAGGGTGATCTGTACGTCGGCTGAGGATTCCGTTATAGTTTCGCCGTCGCGGGTCACAGAGACAATCTGAGGCACGGCTCCTACCTTATCGCCGGATACCTGTACGTAGTAACCGAATACACGCTCGGTGTCCTGACCCTTGTTGATGTAGAGGGTGTAGCCGCCTTCTTCGGGCAGACCGTTGGGTACCTGGATGGTGTGACCGCTTGCGGTGAGCACGGTCTTGCCGGATTCGTCGACGAGGGTCCAGTCGGCGGGGGCGTGCTGGGGATCGATGAAGCCGAAGCTGAAGGATTCGTTGGCCTTAAGCACGGGCTTGTCGATGGTGATATTGTCATTAAGAGCGTAGTCGGGCTTGGCCATATAGGCGCTCCAGGCGATTGCGGATTCGCTGCGAGTGTCGGCGCTCACTGCGCTCACGCCGAAGCGGACTTTCTTGTTGCTGCCCAGAGAGACGGGGCACTTGTACATCAGACCTGCCCAAGAGGTGGTGACACCCATGAAGGTCTCTTCGCCGCCCTCTTCCTGTGCATACATCTTAAACATTGACACGCCCTTATCAGCATTGTAGACGGGTGTACCTGCCGCGCGGCCTGCACCGCCGTCGAGGGTCCACACCATCTTGGCGTCGAGTCCATACTGATTGCTTGCGAGGATGGTCGTCTTGGTGATCTGAGGTGCTGCAGGAGTCTGGGAGTTGGATATCACATCTTCTGTTGCGGTAGCCGAACCGGAAGGATAGATACCGAATTCGCCCAAAAGGAGCTCGAGGTTCTTGGCATTCTTGAACTCGAGACCGATCACGCCGATACCGCCGTTGCTGGTCTTGTACTGGTTGGCCTGCACCTGTGTGAGGTTGAATACCTTTGTCACCCAGCGGTCGTCGCTGTTGATGTCGAAGCTCTGGTCGGCTTTCTCACTGCTTTCGGCTACCGTAAGTACACCCTTGAGTGTGTGCTTTACTTTCGAGGGATCGCTGCCCTGGGAGAGCACGAGGTTGATGTCGGCCTCGCCGTTGAGCAGACGGTAGCGCACCACGATCTTATTGTTGGCGTTGGGGATAATGGCCGATTTGAAGAGGTGGAGATACTCGGTGTCGGCGGAGCCGGAGATCTTCA
>CAMWUX010000009.1 GCA_947177605.1 uncultured Porphyromonadaceae bacterium | reverse complement strand
GTAGGGGGTGCGGTAGCGGTACTCTACCTGCGAAGGCTTCTTGAGATCAGCGGCTACCTTGGCTTCGAAGGTGGGAATGTCGATATCGGTGTTGCCTTCGGTGAGGTCGCCGTATGCGAGGTCGAGCAGTGCTGCGCCTACGAGTTCAGTGGTGGTGAAGCCCTGATTGTGGGTGGAGGCTGCGATGAGTTTCTCTACGAGGCTGTCGGGGATTACTTCGCCTGTCTTGTAGTGGAAGGCGTAGGTTTTGAGTAGTTCGGGTTCGAGAGCCCAGTGCTCGTGGATCTGAGAGGGGAGTTCCACGAAGTCGCGGTCCACGTTGGTGCCGGCCTGGCTACGGAGGGTGGCCTTGGTGAGCATTCCATGGAGGCCATGGCCGAATTCATGGAACATCGTCTCCACTTCGTCAAGGGTCAGAAGTGCCGGGGTCTCGGCCGTTGGACGGGTGAAGTTGCCTACATTATATACGATGGGACGCTGCGATGTGCCGTCGGGGTCTACGAACGCACCCTGAAATTCGCTCATCCATGCTCCCTGACGCTTGGAGGCGCGTGGGAAATAGTCGGTCATAAATACGGCTACGTGGTTGCCGTCGGCATCCTTCACTTCATAGACCTTAACTTCGGGGTTGTATTTGGGAGCATCGGGAAGTTCGGTGAAGGTAACGCCGTAGAGACGTTCGGCCATATTGAAAATGCCCTTCCGTACATTTTCGAGGGGGAAGTAGGCGCGCACCTCATCCTCGTCGAGATTGTATTTATGGCGGCGCACCTTCTCTGCGTAGTAGTAATAGTCCCAGGGCTTGATGACGATACCCGCATCTTCGGCATCGGCGAGAGCCTGCATTTCGGCCACTTCCTCGTCCACACGCTGTATGGCGGGCTCCCAGATCTGCATAAGCAGTTCGCGGGCTGCTTCGGGTGTCTTGGCCATCACATTGGAGGTCATATAGGCGCCAAATGTGGGGAAGCCGAGCAGACGTGCCTTTTCGGCACGGGCTGCGAGGATCTCTTTCACCACGGGCTGATTGTCGTATTTCCCGGAGAATGCCAGAGATGTGTAGCCCTCATACATACGGCGGCGGAGGTCACGGCTGTCGGCATACTGGAGCAGAGGCAGACGGCTCGGTGCGTGAAGCGTGAAAGCCCACTTGCCTGCCTGACCGCGCGATGCGGCTTCTTCGGCAGCGATGGCCACGCTGGCGGCCGGAAGGCCGGAGAGCATTGTGGAGTCGCCCACGAAGATCACGAAGTCGTTGGTGGCGGTGAGCAGATTCTGGTTAAACTTGATGTAGAGATCGGCCAGAGTGGTGTTGAGTTCTTTCAGTCGCTTCTTGTCTGCCTTGTTGAGCAGGGCGCCGTTGAGAGTGAAGCTCTTGTATGTCTCCTCGATGTCGCGTTTCTGAGCGGGGCTGAGGTCGAGATTGTCGCGTGTATCGTAGAGTTTCTTCACGCGCTTGAAGAGCTTGTCGTTCATGCTTACCTCGCCCATGCAAGCAGAGTAGGCGGGCATGATTTTGGCAGCGAGAGCGTCCATCTCAGGAGTGTTGTCGGTCTCGTTGAGGGAGGAGAATACGTACATTACGCGGTTGAGCAGTTGTCCCGACTTCTCGAGAGCGAGGATGGTGTTGTCGAATGTCGGCTTGGCCTTATTGTCGGCAATGGCTTTCACCTCTTTGCGGTACTGTTCGATACCGGCGTCGAATGCCTCCATATAATCGGCGGTAGTTATAGACTCGAATGGAGGGATGTTCATGGGGTCGGGATAGTCGACCATGAAGGGATTGGATCGCTGATTTTCCATAGCGCTGGCGGATGGAGCTGCCGCAGAGAGTAGTAGTGCGAGCAGAGCAATGATTGATTTCTTCATGTGAATTAATATATTGTAGATTATTGTTTTGAATTGTCGGTGATAAGGAAATAGGCAATCAGCGGATAGTGGTCGGACCACGGGCAACTGAGTGCGTCGACACGCAGCGCATCGATGTCGCCGCGGTAGAATATCTGGTCGATGCGGAAGAAGAGGCGGTCGGCGTGGTAGGTGATAGCCGGGCCGAGGCCTGCATGGCTATAAGCGTCGGTGAGGTCAGAGCCGCCTATCACGCGTGAGGCATAGCAGCCGGGTATATCGTTGAAATCGCCTGCGAGGATTATATTACCGGCAGTATCGTCGAGCGCCCGGCGTATCTCGACAGCCTGCTCGGCGCGGGCGCGGAATGCCGCTCCGAGTTTGCGGAATATGCCGCGGCGCAGTTCGCCAATACCTCCTCCGGGAGCATCACCGTGGGTCATATTGCGATACACGGCTTTATCCTCGCCCGTGAGACCGATCGATTGCAGATGTACGTTGAATATGTGTAACGCGATGCCTTCGACATCAACATCGTAGCGACATACGTCGTAGGCATTCTCATCGGCCACAGGTACTTCCACGCGCTCAAAAGGATATTTCGAGAGCAATGCCATACCGCGGCGCGAGGTATACCGGTAGGGATACTGAGCAGCGATGGCAAGAGTGTCGGCGGATACGAGAGGTGAAAAAAATTCGCCGAAAAGGGGAGTGGCTTCCTGACATATCGCTATGTCGGGGTCGTTGTCGAGGATAAACCGGATGGTGGGGTTGATAGATGTGCTGTCGGCAAGGTTGCCGGAGATGTCGTGGAATCCGAGCACGTTGAATGTCATTACTTTCAGTACCCTGTCGCCACGCTCGGCGATAGATGCCTCTGACGGACGGAAGAAGTTGAGGGGACAGTAGGTAAGTATCGGTCCGGCGCATATCAGCAGTGTAGCTGCTCCGATCAGTGCCCGGCGGCGCCACCATATACAATTGATGGCAGTGAGCAGAAGTGTGAGCACCAGCAGTGCCGGAAAGAGCATGGCGAGCAGAGCCGGTATCGCCGTGCGGTTGGGGTCTATGATACCGCCGTAGGCCGATGCAATGGTGATTAGCCCCACGACGATATTGGCGAGGATGCCGGCACCGGAAGCCGCACGGCCAATGGCCGTGGATCGTGAGGGGCGTGTTATGGTCATGGGGCAATGCGTTGGCTTAGTTGCTGAAGTCTTGCGCGCTCCTCTTCAGTGAGTGAATTATAGCCGGAACGGCGTATCTTGTCGAGAAGCATATCGAGCATCTCCCCGTCAGGTATGTCAGGTATATCGGGCGTGGCTGCCGGCGCCGAGGTAGGTGCGGGCATGGGAGCAGGCTTCGTTATCGGCCGGTTGAAGAATAGAGCTATCGCCACGCCGGCCAGGAATCCGCCCGCGTGTGCAGCCTGGACGTCGACGACCGATGGCCCTGAAGCGATGATCACAAGAAGTATCAGAATGAGAGTGAGTACGCGCAGCTCCACCATGCCGAAAAATATGAGCGGGACCTTGATGCGGGGTAGCCGTAGGGTAGTGTAGGCCATCACAGCAAGTACAGATGCAGAGGCCCCGACAAGGCCGTCCGAGGGATATGCCGTGATCCGGCAGGCGAGAAGTGCTGCCAATGCACCGGCTATGCCTCCGATGAGATATACGCCCCAGAGCCGGCGACTGCTCAACTCTCCGGCAGAGCGCACGGCCGGAGATGCGTAGAAGTAGAGCAACAGCATATTGGCCAGAATATGAAATGGCGCGTATTGGGTAAACATATAGGTGAGAGGAGTCCAGGGACGCACCGCTATGTCGGATATGGAGAGGGGGAGCGTTAACAGCCCGAGCAGCATCTCCGACCACGACCCGAATATGTGAACAACCACAAACACCACGGCATTGATGGCAATGATCAGCGTCGTGGCAGTAGGTGCGGATATGCGGGTCAGAAATTGTCTCATCAGGCTTATTCTCTGTATACTGTACCTTTCTTAATCCAGTAGGCCATAAGCATGAAGCCGAATATCATACCACCAAGATGGGCAAAGTGGGCTATGCCATCGGAAGCGCTGCTCATGCCGAGCACCAGTTCGAGGCCACCCCAGATGAGCACCATCCATTTGGCTTTGATGGGCACCGGCAGAAAGATGAAGTAGATAGGCCGGTTGGGGTATAGCATCGCGAATGCGAGAAGCACACCGTAGATAGCGCCGCTGGCTCCTACGGTATAGGCGCCGAGCCAAGCGTGGCCATGGAAGTAAGCCTCATGGATATAAGCCTGTGGCGGAAGTGTCATAGCCCATACAGCCTCCTGGATGAGTCCGGCGCCTACGCCGCACACCAGGTAGTACAGGAGGAAACGGCGCGAACCGAGATTGTATTCGATGGAGGCTCCGAAGAAGAAGAGGGTAAACATATTGAAGAATACATGGAAGAACCCTCCGTGAATAAACATATAGGTGAGTAGCTGAGCCGGGTTGAACAGGGGAGATTCGTAGTAGTGAAGTCCGAGAAACGCATCGGCCTTTAATCCGATGGTGGCGGGAAACAGTGCCATCGCGAGCCACACCAAAAAGTTTATGATGATGAGGTTTTTAGTGACCGGAGGCATCGATTTAATAAGTCGTAGCATATCTGTAATTTTAATACAAAGATACGGAATAATCCCGAAATCCGCCACAATTGCGGGCTCCGAGGGGCGTGATTAGGTGCAAAAAATGATTATTTCGCGAAAAATTATGCGATATTTTTATTTTTTGTTGTGAAATTTAAGAATTTAGATATATATTTGCAAAGTTAACGCAGTGAAATACCAAATCATTTATTCATATTTTCTAAAAATTATAACGTCATGAACAAAACAGAGCTTATCAACTCTATCGCAGAGAAGGCCGGTCTGACCAAGGTTCAGGCTAAGGCTGCCTTAGAAGCTGCAGTAAACACCGTTAGCGAACAGCTCGCCAAGGGCGACAAAGTAGCTCTCATCGGCTTCGGTACATTCTCCGTATCCGAGAAGACCGCTCGCAAGGGCGTCAATCCCCGCACAAAAGAAGTTATCGACATTCCCGCTCGCAAGGCTGTGAAATTCAAAGCCGGTGCCGAACTCAATGATGTTGTGAAATAATCAGCACCAACTGCTTTACTGAAAAGAAATTAATAACTATAGTTTCAAAAACGCCATTTCCGGCCGCGACCCGTGAGGGTGCGCGGCCGGCTTATGTATAGGGGGCCGGATATTGCGATAGTGGAGGGAAGTTAGTATCTTTGCATCATAACCGAAACAATCGAGTATCATGCAGAAAAAGATAATAGAGTGCGTGCCCAACTTCAGTGAGGGACGCCGCCCCGAAGTGATAGAAGCGATAGCCGACGCAGTGCGCTCGGTGAGTGGCGTTAAGCTGCTCGATGTGGATCCCGGAGAAGCAACCAACCGAACGGTGATGACCTTTGCCGGCGAGCCTGAGCCGGTGATGGAAGCTGCATTCCGCGCAGTGAAGCGGGCATCGGAGCTTATCGATATGCGCAGCCATAAGGGTGCGCATCCTCGTATGGGAGCTACCGACGTGCTTCCTCTCGTGCCCGTGCAGGGTATCACTCTCGAGGAGTGTGCTCAGCTGGCGCGGCAGCTTGGCCGGCGTATAGCTGATGAACTATCCATCCCCGTCTATGCCTACGAGGCTTCGGCATTCAAGTCTGAGCGCAAGAATCTGGCCGTGTGCCGCCAGGGTGAATACGAAGGTCTCGCCGCACGTCTGGGCGGTGAGGACGGCGCTGATTTCGGCGACCGGCCCTGGGATGAAGCGGTAGCCCGCACAGGAGCTACCGCTGTAGGTGCACGCAACTTCCTAATAGCAGTAAATTTCAATCTCAATACCACTTCCACACGCCGCGCCAACGCTATAGCCTTCGACGTAAGAGAGAAGGGTCGCGTGCTTCGCAAAGACGGCGAGCCGATGAAGGATGCGCAGGGCAATCCTGTGATGCAGCCGGGTACACTGCCCGCCACCAAAGCCATAGGCTGGTTTATCGAAGAGTACGGCATCGCGCAGGTGTCGATGAATATCACCGACATCACCCGCACTCCGCTCCATGTGGCCTTCGATGAAGTATGCCGTGCGGCTCAGGCGCGCGGTATCCGCGTCACCGGCACCGAAATCGTTGGCATCGTACCGCGCTCGGTGCTCATCGATGCAGGCAAGTATTTCCTCGCCAAGCAGCAGCGTTCGTGCGGATTGCCCGAAGATGAGATTGTGGATATGGCCGTGCGGAGCATGGGTCTTGCCGAACTCGGTGCTTTCGAGCCAAAACAGAAAGTGATTGAATATATGCTTGCTGAAACTGCCGGCAAGAGTCTCGTGGAGCTGACGGCACGCAATCTGGCTTATCTTACCGCGTCCGAGTCGCCCGCACCCGGCGGCGGATCAGTTTCAGCATATATCGGCGCACTCGGCGCCGCCCTCGGCACTATGGTGGCCAATCTTTCGAGCCACAAGGCCGGATGGGATGCCCGCTGGAAGGAATTTTCCGACGTGGCTGAGCAGGGGCAGGCGCTCACCGACGAACTGCTGCGACTGGTCGATGCCGATACAGAGGCTTTCAATAAGGTGATGGAGGCTATAAAGATGCCGAAGTCGACCGACGCCGAGAAGGAGGCGCGCCGCGTGGCTATGGACAAAGCCAACGAGTATGCCGCCGAAGTGCCCCTCGCTACTATGCAGACGGCGATGAAGGCGCTTCCGCTCCTTGAGCAGATGGCCGAAAAGGGTAATCCCGCCTCTGTGACCGATGCCGGTGTTGGCGCTCTCGCCATCCGCACAGCAGTGGAAGGCGCAGGCCTCAATGTGAAGATCAATGCAGCCTCGATTGCCGATGCCGACAAGCGAGCCGCCATCTGCGGGCGTGTCGACGAACTCAATGCTCAGACAGCCGACGCCGTAGCTAAAATCATGGAAATAGTAAATTCAAAGATATGACCGACAGCCAATTCCAAGAAGCCGTAAAGGAAGGTATTCCTTCCGTACTGCCAGAACTTCAGCCCTACGACCCGGAGGTAAACCACGCCCCGGTGCGGAAACAGATCCTCTCGAAAGAAGAGAAGAAACTGGCGCTCCGCAACGCCTTGCGCTACTTCCCCGCCGAGATGCATGCCGCTCTTGCGCCGGAGTTTGCTGAAGAGCTTGAGAAATACGGACGTATATATATGTATCGTTTCCGCCCCGCCTACCCGATGTATGCCCGGAGTATCGACGCATATCCGGCGCGTTCGCGTCAGGCCGCTGCGATAATGATGATGATACAGAACAACCTCGATCCGCGTGTAGCTCAGCATCCCCACGAACTAATCACCTACGGAGGCAATGGTGCCGTATTCCAGAACTGGGCGCAGTATCGCCTCACGATGAAGTACCTCAGCGAGATGACCGATGAGCAGACGCTCGTGATGTATTCCGGCCATCCCCTCGGGCTCTTCCCGTCGGGCAAAGAAGCTCCGCGTGTGGTGGTGACCAATGGCATGGTGATACCCAACCATTCCAAAGCCGACGACTGGGAGCGCCTCAATGCGCTTGGTGTGAGCCAGTACGGTCAGATGACCGCCGGTTCATATATGTATATAGGCCCGCAGGGCATCGTGCACGGCACTACCATCACCGTACTCAATGCCGGGCGCAAGCGTCTGCCTGCCGGACAGGATTCGCTCGCCGGTATGCTCTTCGTATCGTCGGGTCTCGGCGGAATGTCGGGTGCTCAACCCAAGGCCGGCAATATCGCCGGTGTGGTTAGCGTCACCGCAGAGATCAATCCCAAAGCGGTGTCGAAGCGTCTTGAGCAGGGATGGGTCGACGAGGTGTATACCTCACTCGACGAACTGATAGCCCGAGTGGCCGAAGCACGCAAGGAGGGTCTTGCTCTTTCGATCGCATATCAGGGTAATGCCGTAGATCTCTGGGAACGGCTTGCCGACGAGAATATCCGCGTCGATCTCGGCTCGGATCAGACTTCACTCCACAATCCCTGGGCGGGCGGTTACTATCCCGTCGGCCTCACCCTTGAAGAGGCTCAGGATATGATGGCTCACGACCCCGACCGCTTCCACGAGTGCGTTCAGGAATCGCTCCGACGTCAGGTGAATGCAATAAATAAGTTGGCCGACAACGGTATGTACTTCTTCGACTACGGCAACGCTTTCCTGCTGGAGGCTTCCCGCGCCGGTGCCGATGTGGTCAAGGCCGACGGCTCATTCCGCTATCCCTCTTACGTGCAGGACATCATGGGGCCGCTCTTCTTCGACTATGGTTTCGGCCCCTTCCGCTGGGTATGTGCCTCCGGTTTGCAATCTGATCTCGAACTCACCGACCGTCTGGCCGGCGACGTACTCGAAGAGATGCTTGCCGAAGCTCCCGAAGATATCCGCGGTCAGCTCGCCGATAATCTTCACTGGATCCGCCGTGCGGGCGACAACCGCCTCGTGGTGGGTTCGCAGGCCCGCATCCTCTATGCCGACTGCGAGGGACGCCGCCGCATAGCTCAGGCATTCAACCGCGCCATAGCCGACGGACGTCTGCAGGGTCCCGTTGTGCTCGGTCGCGACCATCACGACGTATCCGGTACCGACTCCCCCTATCGCGAGACCTCCAACATCTACGACGGATCGCAGTGGACGGCTGATATGGCCGTGCACAACGTCATCGGCGACAGTTTCCGTGGCGCTACATGGGTATCGCTTCACAATGGCGGCGGCGTAGGCTGGGGCGAAGTGATCAACGGCGGATTCGGCATGGTGATCGATGGTTCGGAAGAAGCCTCGCGCCGTATCGACAATATGTTGTTCTGGGACGTGAACAATGGCATCGCCCGCCGTAGCTGGGCGCGCAATCAGGGATCGCTCAACGCTATCCGCCGACAGATGGCTCTCACCCCCGAACTCAAAGTGACATTACCCAACATAGCCGACGATACCTTAATTGACAATACTATATTATGAATTCCACTTACGTAATCTCATCACAGGAAATCACCATCAGCGATATCGCTGATGTTATCGACCATCATAAGCGTGTGGTGCTCAGTCCTGAAAGCGAGCACCTGATCACGCACTGCCGCCGGTATCTCGACGAAGCCATCAGCCGTGCAGGCCGTCCGCTCTATGGCATCACCACCGGCTTCGGCTCCCTATGCAATATCTCCATAAGCGCCGACGACCTTTCCAAGCTTCAGGAAAATCTCGTGAAGAGCCACAGCTGCGGTTGCGGCGAAACGGTTGCCCCCGAGATCGTGAAGATAATGATGCTCAACAAGGTGAAGTCGCTCGCCCTCGGTAAGTCCGGCGTGCAGCTCATCACCGTGCAGCGTCTGCTCGATATGTTCAACGACGACATGATCCCCGTAGTGTATCAGCAGGGCTCGCTTGGCGCATCCGGCGACCTCGCTCCGCTCGCCAATATGTGTCTGCCGCTGCTCGGCCTCGGCGAAGTGGTGTGGAAAGGCAAGCGTATGGTAGCCTCCGAAGCGCTCGAAGCCAGAGGCTGGCAACCCATCCGTCTGGTATCGAAGGAGGGACTGGCGCTGCTCAACGGTACTCAATTCATGTCATCCCACGCCGTATGGGCCATAATCCGTCTGCGCCGTCTGAGCGCTCTGGCCGACAAGATCGGTTCGCTCAGCCTCGACGTGTTCGACGGCCGTATCGAGCCCTTCGGCGATGAAGTCAATATGGCCCGTCCTCACCCCGGGCAGCTTGCCACGGCGCGTGCCGTGCGTCACTACCTCGAAGGCAGTCCGATGATGGCCGCCCATAAGCAGCACGTACAGGATCCCTATTCATTCCGCTGTATGCCGCAGGTCCACGGCGCAATGAAGGATGCGCTCAGCTATGTGACCCAAGTGATCGAGACCGAGGTCAATTCCGTCACCGACAATCCCACCATCTTCCCCGAAGAGGATCTCATAGTATCAGCCGGCAACTTCCACGGCGAACCGATAGCACTGCCTATGGACTATCTCGCGGTTGCCGCAGCCGAACTCGGCAACATCTCCGAGCGCCGCACATACCGCCTGATATCCGGTGCCCGCGGTCTACCCTCCTTCCTTGTGGCCAATCCTGGCCTCAACTCCGGATTCATGATTCCGCAGTATGCCGCCGCTTCGATCGTCAACCAGTCGAAGGGGCTCTGCTGGCCCACGAGCTGCGACAGCATCCCCTCGTCGCAGGGACAGGAAGACCACGTGTCGATGGGCGCTAACTCAGCGACTAAGCTCTGCCGCATCGTCGACAACACGGAGCGAGTACTCGCCATAGAGTTATTCAACGCCATGCAGGCGCTCGACCTGCGCCGCCCGGCCCGCACATCGCCACTGCTCGAAGAGTGGTACTCACGCTATCGCCTCGAAGTACCCTATCTCGAAAACGACACCGTGATGTCGCCACTGATCGAGGCATCCGTCAATTTCCTCCGCACCAATGAGTAGCCTTCTCCTACGGAATATCGGCCGCCTGCAGGGTGTGACCGACGCCCCTTGTCTGCGTGGAGAGCCTATGCACTCATCGCAGTATATCGACAATGCGTGGCTGCACATAGTCGACGGCCGTATCGCGGATTTCGGTACCGGACAGCCGCCGCTTCCGGCCGACAGCGACTTCGACTGCCACGGCGCGATGGTGATACCCGCCTGGTGCGACTCCCATTCCCATATCGTATGGGCGGGAAGCCGCTGGCGGGAGTTTGTCGATAAGGTCCACGGACTCAGCTACGAGGAGATTGCCCGTCGTGGCGGCGGAATACTTAATTCGGCCGACCGGCTTGCCGCCACATCGGAGGATGATCTGTTCAGTCAGTCGATGGAGCGTGTGCGTCAGGTGATGTCGATGGGTACCGGAGCACTTGAGATCAAGAGCGGCTACGGCCTGAGCGTAGAGTCGGAGCTGAAGATGCTGCGCGTGATAGCGCGCATCGCCGATACCGTACCGATTCAGGTGCGCGCCACCTTCCTCGGAGCTCACGCCGTAGGCCGCGAATACGCAGGTCGTCAGGATGAATATGTGAATATGGTGATCGAAAAGATGCTTCCGGCAGTAGCCGCGGAAGGCCTGGCCAGATATGTCGACGTGTTCTGCGATGCAGGTTTCTTCACTCCCGACGAGACGGCGCGCATACTCGAAGCAGCCGCCCGCTACGGTATGCGGCCGAAGATTCACGGCTGCGAGCTCGATGCCTCCGGTGGTGTGGAAGTGGCAGTGGCCAATAGGGCGCTGTCGGTCGATCATCTTGAGCGCGCAAGCGATGCCGATATCCGTATGCTTGCCGGCAGCGATACCGTGGCTACGATGCTTCCCGGCGCATCCTTCTTCCTCGGTATGCCCTACGGACCGGCGCGTCGTGCCGTCGATAGCGGCGCCATACTGGCACTCGCATCCGATTTCAATCCCGGCTCATCGCCGTCGGGCGATATGCGCTTTGTCTACGCAATGGGCTGCATCAAGATGCGCCTCGATCCGGCAGAAGCCTTCAATGCCACCACTCTCAACGGCGCCTACGCCATGGGGCTCGGCGACGACCTCGGCTCGATAGCCCGCGGCAAGCGTGCCAACCTTATTGTGGGCAACCGTCCGGCGACCGACGCCGATCCGCTCGCGTCGTTGGCCTATATGTACACCGAACCGTATATAAGCCGTATATTTTTCGATGGTCATATATATAGTAATTAGTTTTTTTGTTAATTTTGCGGCGTAGATAAGAAACTCATCAATAATTGTATTAACGTCATGAATTCAGTAGTCGACAAATTTCTCCGCTATGTAGAGTTTGATACTCAGAGCGACGAACTCACCAACCTCACTCCCTCCACTCCGGGGCAGATGATTTTCGCCCGATTCCTTGAAGAGGAACTCAAAAAAATGGGGATGACAGAGGTGTCGCTCGACGACAACGGCTACCTTATGGCCACACTTCCGGCCAATACCGACAAGCCCGGTGTACCAACCATCGGTTTTATCGCCCACCTCGACACATCGCCAGATATGAGTGGTCATCACGTACATCCGCGCATCGTCAAGTCCTTCGACGGCGAGCCGATCGTACTCAATCAGGAGAAAGGCATCGTATTGTCGCCAGCTGAATTCCCCGAACTGCTTCACTATGTAGGGCAGGATCTCATCGTCACCGACGGCAACACCCTGCTCGGCGCCGACGACAAAGCCGGTATCGCCGAGATCGTCACTGCCGTGCAGTATCTCATGGAGCATCCCGAAATCAAGCATGGCAAGATCCGCGTGGCTTTCAATCCCGACGAGGAGATTGGTAAGGGCGCACACAAATTCAATGTGCAGCGCTTCGGAGCGGAATGGGCATATACGATGGACGGCGGCGAGGTAGGTGAGCTCGAATATGAGAATTTCCACGCTGCCGTGGCTCGTGTCACATTCACCGGCCGCAACGTACATCCCGGCTATGCCAAACATAAGATGATCAATTCGCTCCGCATCGCCAATCAGTTTGCCATCATGCTTCCGCGCTGGGAGACACCCGAGCATACCGAAGGCTACGAGGGATTCTATCATCTCGTATCTATCGAAGGCACCGTGGAGCAGACTGTGCTCACCTACATCATCCGCGATCACGACCGCGACCGCTTCGAACGCCGTAAGAAGGAATTTGAGCACCTTACGCGCAAGATCAACCATGAATTCCCCGGCGTGGCATCGCTCGATATCAAGGACCAGTATTATAATATGCGCGAGAAGATCGAGCTGCTGCCCCATATAATCGACATTGCAGTCGAAGCCATGAAAGCTGCCGATGTAGAGCCGAAGGTGGTGCCTATCCGTGGCGGAACGGACGGCGCCCAGCTATCATTCATGGGTCTGCCTTGTCCCAATATCTTCGCCGGCGGTCTCAACTTCCATGGTCGATACG
>CAMWUX010000008.1 GCA_947177605.1 uncultured Porphyromonadaceae bacterium | reverse complement strand
CTCCGGTACCGATCGCTACCTGATCGATGCCGACGGTCAGCGTCTGCTCGTGCGCAACTCCAACAAGTCGGATTTCTGCGACCAGACCCTTCCTGCCGGCCACGGCGACGTAGTGGGTATCCTGAGCTACTATAACGGCAAGTGGCAGTTCGTGTTCCGCACCACAGCCGACTGTATCGACTTCGAGGGCGAAAGCTACGCTCCCGGCGGCGGTGAGGCCGTAGTGACCTCCCTCAACCAGAACTTCGAAGGCGTGAGCGACATCTCCGAACTCGCCAACTGGGCTACCGTCAACCAGATGGGCGCAGCCACATGGTTCACCCAGACCTACAGCGGCAACACATTCGCAGCCTGCACCGGCTACAACAAGCAGGCCGGAGCCGACGGCTATACCTCTTGGCTCGTAACTCCGGGTCTCGACGTCGACAACATGACCGAGAAAGTATTCTCCTTCAAGTCGATGGTAGGCTACGAAGGCAACGGCACACTCGAAGTATTCGCCATGAACTCGGCCGATCCCACCACAGCAGTACTCACTCAGCTCAGCGCCAACATCCCATCCCCCACAGGCTCGTGGAGCGACTGGATAGCCTCCGGCAATATCGACCTTTCCGGCTTCTCCGGCGTAGTCTACATCGGCTTCCGCTATCAGGCTGCCGTAAGCGAGGCAAATAAGTATACCACCTACCGCGTGGACGACGTAGTGGCCGGCATCAAGGCCGAAGATGTCGTCACACCACCCACTCCCGACCCCACAGGCAAAGGCTCTGCCGATGAGCCCTACACCGTAGCCGAAGTGATAGCCGGCGCATCCGGCTCCGGCGTATGGGTTACAGGCTACATCGTCGGCGCCATCAACGACAAGTCGATCTCCGACGCCGCCTTCACCGCTCCCTTCAGCCTCAACTCCAACATCCTCCTCGCCGCCACCCCGGGTGAGACCAACGTAGACAACTGCATACCCGTGCAGCTCGCTTCGGGTACCGACGCACGCACCGCTCTCAACCTCGTGGATCATCCCGACAACCTCGGCAAGCAGGTATCCATCAAGGGCGACCTCACAGCCTACTTCGGCAAGCCCGGTTCTAAGGGCTCCTCAGCCTACGCTTGGGGCGACAAAGGCTCCGAAAGCACTACTCCCGAACCGTCGGGCACCGCTCAGTTCAAGAAAGTGACCTCCATCACCTCCGGCAAGCAGTATCTCATCGTAGCCGACGGCAAGATGGCCAAGCTCGACAGCCGCGACTACGGCTACCTGCAGGTAGATGACGTGACCGACAATGGCGGCACCATCACTGCCGATCCCGCCAACGCCTACACATTCACTGCCGTGAGCGGTGGCTACAACATCACCATGAGTAATGGCAAGTACGTGTATCAGAAAGGCACCTACAACTCCTTCAACTTCGACACCTCCGCAATCGACGGCAGCCTATGGACTGTGGCCGCTCAGAGCGACGGCACATTCAAGATCACCAACGTCAACACCTCGAAGTGGATCCAGTACGACTCCACCTACACATCCTACGGATGCTACGACGAGTCGAAAGGCTCGCTGCCCGCACTCTACGAAAAAGTCAACTAATCCCCCACACCTTATATATAAAGATTAGATATGAAAAAACTTAAATCATACATTGGTTGGCTCATGGTAGCCGTGCTCGGCCTCGCAGCCGTGGCCACGGGCTGTCAGGACGACTTCGACGCTCCCGGCGTAAAAGTGCCCCACGCCACCCTCACCCCCAACACCACCATCGCTGAGCTGAAGACTCAGTACTGGAATTCGGCCGACAACTATATCGACCAGGTGAAGCTCACCTCTTCCGACGAGCACGTAGTCATCGCCGGCCGTGTGATAAGCTCCGACGCCTCCGGCAATATCTACAAGAACCTCGTGATCCAGGACGCCACCGGCGCCCTCACCCTCTCGATCAACGCCAACTCGCTCTACGTGCAGTATCGCGTGGGTCAGGAAGTGGTGATCGACGTCACCGATATGTATATCGGCAAATACTCCACCCTGCAGCAGCTCGGCTACCCCGACTACTCGGCAGCCTACGGCTGGCAGGCCACATTCATGCCTTATGAATTCTTCGAGCAGCATGTAGAGCTCAACGGCCTCCCCGAGCCCTCCAAGATCGACACCCTCGAACTCTCGATCGGCGACCTCGGCAACGGTACCGACGGCCTTATCAAGTATCAAAGCCAGCTCGTGCGCTTCAACAATGTCTACTTCGAAGAGGGCGGCGAGGTAAGCTTCTGCTCCGCTCACAAGGTCAACACCAACCGCACGCTCAAGGATGATTCGGGCAACTCTATCATCGTACGCACCAGCGGATACGCCAACTTCTGGTCGACCCGCGTACCCGCCGAGTATGGCGACGTAGTGGGTATCCTCACCACCTACAAGTCGGGCTCCAATACCCAGTGGCAGCTCCTCCTCCGCTCTACCGACGACCTGCTCAACTTCGGCGATCCCACACTCCCCAAGGGCACCGAGACCAATCCTTACGACGTAGCCGACGCTATCGACATGATCGCTGCCGGAACTGCCAAGAACGCTTGGTATACCGGCTACATCGTAGGCTCGCTCAAAGCCGGTGTGGAAGAAGTAACATCAGCCGACGACATCAACTGGGGCGCCGACGCCGAGCTCAACAACAACCTCATCATCGGCCAGACCCAGGAATCCGAAAGCCTTGACGACTGTATGCTGATCCAGCTCCCGCAGGGATCCGCTCTCCGCGAGTACGGCAACCTCCGCGACATCCCCGAAAACTATCTCAAGCAGATATGGGTACTCGCCACTCCCGGCGAACTCTGGGGCATGAAGGCCTTCACCGGCAACACCGGCGCGGCCAACTCATTCCGCATCGAGGGCGTCACAGTGCCCGGCGGTGATGATCCCGTACCCGGCGACGGCATTGCTACCGGCGACGGCTCCGAGACTTCGCCCTACAATCCCACCCAGGTAGTAGGCTTCGGCACCGATGCCGACATGGCCGGCAAGTGGGTGAAGGGCTACATCGTAGGCTGGGTCGACAACTCGTCGCAGAACTACGCCGATGAAAACAACACCAAGTTCAGCGTACCCGCCACCGTAGCCACCAACGTGCTCATCGCCACCACACCCGACGTAAAGGACTACTCCAAGTGCGTAGTGGTGAACCTCCCCAACGCCAACGATATCCGTAAGAACGTGAACCTCGTCGACAATCCCGGCAACCTCGGTAAGATCTGCTCCTTCTACGGCACTATCAAGAAATACTTCAACATGCCCGGCTGCCGCGACGTCACCAAATACACCCTCGAAGGACAGGGCGGCGACGATCCCACACCTCCCACTCCCTCCGATCCCGTGACCTCGCTCAACGTCGACTTTGAGGGTCTCACCTCCATCAGCGAACTCTCAGGCTGGACCACAAAGGATGTAGAGGGTAATGCCACCTGGTTCACTCAGTCGTACAGCGGCAACTACTTCGCTGCCTGCACCGGCTACGGCTCCTCCAAAACTCCCGGCGCCAACGGCTTTGAATCATGGCTCATCACACCTCCGCTCAATGTCGATGGCATGGAGTCGAAGACCATCTCCTTCAAGTCGATGGTAGGCTACCAGAACACAGGCACACTCGAAGTATACGTACTCTCTTCGGCCGATCCCGCCACAGCTACCCGCACCAAACTCAACGCCACCATCCCCGGCTACACAGGCTCGTGGAGCGACTGGGTATCGTCGGGCGAACTCTCGCTGGCAGGCTTCTCCGGCACAGTATATGTAGGCTGGGTCTACAAAGCCGAGACTGCTTCCAACTACACCACCTACCGCATCGATGATGTAGTGGCCGGCAAGGACAATGGCGGCGGTGGCGGCGACGACCCCACACCTCCCACACCAGGCGTCAACAGCGTGGACTTCTCCATCTTCGGCACCAAGGACAACAACTACAAGGACCGTGAGGCCGACGGCTGGACAGCCAAGTGGTGTGCCATCGCTATCGGCGGCGGCGACAACCCCAACTCCGGTATCTACTCCTTCCTCCCCGACGCCTCCACTACCGCTCTCGTAATCGACGGCTCCGTACCGCGTCAGGGATCACTCACCTCCCCCACCCTCTCGGGCGGTATCTCCAAGCTCACCTTCAAGTATGCCTTCGCATTCAATGAGTCCAAGTGCGGATTCACCGTCAACATCAAGCAGGGCGGCAATGTAGTGGCCACAAAGACCGTGACCCTCGACTCCATAACCAAGAATGAAGTCTACAACTTCGAGCTCACCTGCTCCGTCAGCGGCAACTTCGTGATCGAAGTGCTCAACGATGCTTACTCACAGTCATCATCCAACAACAAGGACCGCGTGGCCGTATGGGACATGAGCTGGGACAACTAATCCACCTACACATATAGTCACCTCATCGGGAGGCCGGGTCAATTGCGATCCGGCCTCTCTTATCTCCGATCGGGCGGCTTAAATAATCGTAATTCTTGGAAAAATTGCCCGTCCCGCTTTTCTACTGAGCCATAATTTCTTAAATTTGCAGAATTATACATCAGACTCTGAGTATGGCATCTACTAAATTCCCTTATATACAAGTGGCCGTGACGGTTGTCGACGAAGAGGGTGTCCCCACCGACTTCTCATTCAACGATGCCCCTATGGTCACGCTTCCGGCTCTGTCGCGGATAGCGGAGATGTTTACGGATCTGAAGGACGGCTACCTTATGTGGGAAGCACCGGGCAAACGCGCCTATACATACTTCCGTCTGGCCTCTGACGAAGCGACCGAACTGTCGGTGACGATGATGATCGACAGCGATGTGCTCACCTCCGGACGTCCGATAGTGTCGCTGTTGGGCGACATACCCCGCCGTATATCGGCAGGCGAAACCATCGACGAGCACCTTATGGACACGCTGATCGATGATGCCGGATTTAGCGAAGAGCCTCTCCGCGCACATGCCGACGATACCGCATGGATGGAAGGCGACGACATCTGCTACCGCACCTTCGCATCTTCGGGCGAGCTCAACAATATATTCGGATTCCCATATCAGGAAGCCTATAAGGACTACCGCGGAGTGCTCGTGGTTGCAGCCGACTTTACGGCCGGCGCCGATAACGAACTGCCGGAGATCACCGCACCGGTCGACAAGGCTCTGATGGTAGTGTGTCCGCCCGACGTCACCGCCTCGGAGTATCGGGTGAGCTTTTCCGACCATCTCACCATCAACTACTACTGCGATGGATTCGACCCGGTATCGGTAATGTTTGAGGTCGGTACCACCAACCGCTACGTGCGTATCAACGGCCCGGCCCTGGTGGTCAACAGCGCCTACCATGCCGGCATAATCTTCCACCGCCGCATACCCTACACAGTGGAAGCCGTAGGAGGCACACCCCTCGACACATACACCATCCTCATCAACGGCCGCACGGCCAATCGCAACGACGAAGGATTTGAGGTGGCCAACACCGACTTCGCCAACGGCCCCGCGAAGATCACCATCTCGTCGACCAACTACAGTTCATTCTCACAGGAATTCACCCCCGATGCCCTCGAAGCCGCCGCGCCGCTCAATGTGGTGCTTCAGCCCGATTCGCGCGAGGTGCTGCTGCGCCTCGACTTCGGCAGCGGTCGCGTACTGGAGAAGAAACTCAATTTTGAAAAGAACGCGCCGGAATACTGCCGGTTACGCGCCGGCAACTTCCACGGATTCCGCGCCCACAGGCTTATGGGTACGGCTGTGGAGACCTACAATATCGACGTGAAGATGACTCCGGCCAAGACCACACCGCGCGATGTAGCGGCTCCCGCCGTGACCACCCCTCCCGCTACCCGTACACCCGACTCCGATACGCAGGAACAGCCCGAAGAAAATATATCGCAACCCCAGCTCCCGCTCGACGAGCCCAATACCCCGGTGGCTCCGAAGATCGACATAGCTCCGTCGGCTATCTGGAAACCCAAGAAATCCGATGTAGTGACACCCAACTTCACCAACGAAGCCGACAAGGCTGCCAACACCGTCGAGACTGAATCCAACTCCGTGCCGCTTATGGCGAAGATGCGAGGCTACATTACCGAGAAAAGCATACTGGTAGCCGTGACGGTGATAGTCGGTATCGCAGCCATCTGGTTCCTGGTATCGCTTATCTCAGGCGCAGGCGAGGAAGCCGAAGAGGAGACAGCCGACTCCACGGAAATGGTGATCGATTCGGCCAAGGCCAAAGGCGTCGCAGCTCCCGCCAATCACATATCCCCCGACGAGCAGACCGATATCGCATACCTCAATTCCAACAGCAAATGGCGCGCTTCCGATCTCAAATCGGAGACCTACCGCTCGCTCATCACCGCAATGGCCAAAGGCGATATCGACGCCATGGCACGCAACCCCTACTTCAGCATCAAAGGTCGTTGCTCAAACAAGGACGCCAATACCATGATGGACTACCTCTGGAAAGCCAAAGGGTCCTTCACCGAGAAGCGCAATAAGCAGCGTCTCAAAGAGTTGTCGGCCAACAACGAGGTAGACCTGAAGATGCTCAACTCCAAACTCGCGCTCTGCCGGCCAAAAGAACCAAACGAGACTCCCCGACCCATCACCGAACAATAAACCAAGCAATCACACCATACCGACATGACAGAATTCGCACGTCACGCATATAAGATATTCGAAGAGGCTACAAAAGCCTACCACGTCACCGACCACGTCGATGCCCGCATACCCAACCCATACACAGAGGGCACGATCGAGCATACACTGTTTCAGAAAAATGTGATCGACGTAGTGCAGTGGCACCTCGAGGACATCGTACGCGATCCCGCCATCGATCCCGCCGAAGCGCTTGAGATCAAGCGTCGCATCGACCGCTCCAATCAGGAGCGCACCGACATGGTGGAGCAGCTCGATTCCTACTTCCTCGAGAAATTCTCGGCTGTGAAGCTGCTGCCCGATGCCACGCTCAACACCGAGAGCCCGGCCTGGGCGCTCGACCGCCTCTCCATTCTGGCCGTGAAGATCTTCCACATGGAAGTGGAAACCCTGCGCGCCGACGCCTCCGAAGCACACCGCGCCAAGTGCGCCGCCAAGCTGGCAGTGCTCCTTGAGCAGCTCACCGATCTCACCACCGCCATCGGCCAGCTTCTCGACGATATGGAAGCAGGCCGAAAGATGATGAAGGTCTACCGCCAGATGAAGATGTACAACGATCCGTCGACCAATCCCGTACTCTACGCCAACAAATGAGCGAAGGCGATTTCGACATACGCGATGCTCGGCAGAGTGCCGGCATGTCGGCAGCCGACCGCGACACCGAGAAGGCGCTCCGCCCCTCGCAGTTCGACTCCTTTCAGGGACAGAAGCGGATCGTGGATATGCTGCGGGTATTTGTTGAGGCAGCCAAGATGCGTGGCGAAGCACTCGACCATCTGCTGCTTCACGGCCCTCCCGGCCTGGGCAAGACCACCCTTTCGGGCATCATAGCCAACGAACTCGGAGTGGGATTCAAGGTCACCTCCGGACCCGTGCTCGACAAACCGGGCGATCTGGCCGGCATACTCACATCGCTTGAAGAGAACGATGTGCTCTTCATCGACGAGATCCACCGCCTCAGCCCTATCGTAGAGGAGTATCTCTACTCCGCAATGGAGGACTATCGCATCGACATAATGATCGACAAGGGACCCGGCGCGCGCTCGGTGCAGCTCTCCCTATCGCCATTCACGCTCGTAGGCGCCACCACACGCTCCGGCCTGCTCACGTCGCCGCTACGCGCCCGCTTCGGTATCAACTGCCATCTGGAATACTACGACCACGAAGTAATACGCTCCATCATCATGCGCTCGGCATCGCTGCTTGGCATTCAGTGTCAACCCGAAGCGGCGCTCGAGATCGCGCTCCGATCGCGCGGCACACCCCGTATAGCCAACGCCCTGCTGCGCCGCGTCCGCGACTTCGCCCAGGTCAAAGGCAACGGTGTGATCGAACCCGAGATCACACGCTACGCCCTCGAAGCCCTCAACATCGACCGCTACGGTCTCGACGAGATCGACCATAAGATACTATCCACCATCATCACTAAATTCAAGGGAGGCCCCGTGGGTATCGGCACCATAGCCACTGCCCTCGGCGAAGATCCCGGCACGATTGAGGAGGTCTACGAGCCATTCCTCATCAAGGAGGGATTCATCAAGCGCACACCCCGCGGGCGCGAGGTCACCGAGCGGGCCTATATCCACATGGGCTCTGCACGGCCACTTGAGCCCGGCACCCTTTTCTCCTGACCCACAGACTATGAGCAGCGTAAAATCCCTGGCTAAAGATACTGTGTACTACGGCCTGTCGAGCATCATCGGCCGATTCCTCAACTGGTGTCTCGTACCGTTCTACACCGAACTGTTTCTGCCGCCGGAGTACGGTGTGGTCACCCTCATCTACTCCTACATGGCACTCACGCTGGTGATTCTCACCTACGGTATGGAGACCGGATTCTTCCGGTTCGCCAACCACGACCGCTACCCCGACCCGATGAAGGTCTACTCCACGGCACTCATATCCCTCGGCTGCACCTCGACGGTGTTTATAGCAGCCGCGATGATATTCCTCTCACCACTGTCGGAGTTGCTCAAATGCCCGCATCACCACAGCTACGCGGCGCTCATGGCCGTGGCCGTGGCTCTCGACGCATTCACAGCCATGCCATTCTCCTATCTGCGCTACCGACATAAAGCGAAGCGCTTCGCCCTGCTGCGGTTGCTCAACATCGCCATCAACATTGCGCTCAATCTCTTCTTCCTCATCGCCTGCCCCTGGCTGTGGCGCGTAGCCCCGGCCACGATATCATGGTTCTACGATCCTACATTCGGCATCGGCTACATCTTTCTGGCCAACTTCATCAGCTCACTGCTCAACCTCGTAGTGCTCCGCCCCGAGCTCCGCGGCTTCCGCTGGAGATTCGACCGGCATCTGTGGCGCGAGATGATCGTGTATTCTCTGCCGCTGCTGGTGCTCGGCGTAGCCGGCATCATGAATCAGACCATCGACAAGATGCTACTCCCGGCCCTCGTGTCCGATCCCGACACAGCGATGACTCAGGTCGGCATCTACGGCGCCAACTATAAGATAGCCATAGTGATGGTAATGTTTATCCAGGCATTCCGCTTCGCCTACGAGCCCTTCATCTTCGCCCAGAGCAAAGAGAGAGGCGAGGATCGCCTGCAGGCCTACCGCGACGCTATGAAGTGGTTCGTCATTCTGGGTATGTTTATCTTCCTCGGAGTGATGTTCTATCTGCCCGTGCTCCGCTACTTCATCGCCTCCGACTACTTCTCCGGCCTCACCGTAGTGCCGGTAGTGATGATAGCCGAATTCTTCTTCGGCATATTCTTCAATCTCTCGCTCTGGTACAAACTCACCGATCGCACCCACTGGGGTATGTGGTTCTCACTGCTCGGACTGGCGGTGACAGTAGTGCTCAACGTAGTGCTCGTGCCGCACATCGGATATATGGGCTGCGCCTACGCTGCCCTGGGCTGCTACACCGTGATGATGCTCACATCCTACTTCGTCGGACAGCATTTCTACCCCATAGGCTACCCGATAGGGCGTCTCTGCCTCTACTTCCTCCTCGGCATGGCTCTATATGCCGCCGGCGAGATGGTCACCCTGCCGCACCCCGTCGCCACGATGGCGCTTCGCACCGTGCTGCTCGCAGCCTACGCTGCGGTGGTGCTCCGCATCGAGAATATGAGTCTGTCCCGGCTGTTCCCCATCAAAAAGATTCTCCTCCGCCGATAATCCCCATTAACACCCGACCACAATGGCATCCAACATAGCCCTACGCATCAAGGATTACTTCGTAAGCTACTTCACCCTCTCGGACCAGCTCCTGCCGCAGCAGCAGGCAGAGCAGGCGATCCGCGGCGACGTATCGTTTCACGGCACCAACATCGTGATACTCGTGCTCGCCATCCTTATAGCCTCGCTCGGGCTCAACACCAACTCCACGGCCGTCATCATCGGCGCCATGCTCATATCGCCCCTCATGGGTCCCATCATAGGCCTCGGCTTAGGCGTGGGCATCCACGACTTTCAGCTCATCAAGGTGTGTCTGCGCAATCTCCTCATGGCATCACTCTTCTCCGTAGCCGCCTCCACGGTCTACTTCCTCATATCCCCGGTGAGCGAAGGCCACAGCGAGCTGCTGGCGCGCACGTCACCTACCATCTACGACGTACTCATCGGCTTCGTCGGCGGCGGAGCCGGCATACTCGCCATAGCCTCGCGCAGCAAAGGCAATGTGATACCGGGCGTGGCCATAGCCACAGCACTTATGCCCCCGCTCTGTACGGCCGGCTACGGACTCGCCACCGGTCAGCTCAACTACTTCATAGGCGCATTCTACCTATTCCTCATCAACTCCATCTACATAGCCTTCGCCACATTCATAGGCGTCAAGCTGCTCGGCTACAAGAGCTCCGACGAAGTCAACACTCTGCGATCGCGCCGCGTTCGCCGCGTAGTCTACGCAGTGGCCGTGCTCACGATGCTCCCCAGTATCTGGCTCACGATACAGATGCTCCGCGAAAACAATTTCCGTATGCGCGCATCCGAATTCGTGGCCCACGAATGTGTGTGGCCCAACACACAGGTAGTCGACGAGACAGCATCCACCGGCCCCGACGGCCGCACCATCACCATCACACTCATAGGCAAGACACTCCCCGCCGACTCACTGCGCCTCGCCCTATCCGGCCGGCTTAAATTCTACGACCTCGAAGGCACTGCGCTGCGCATCGTGCAGGGCGGAGTGACTGAAACGACAGTCAACCCCACTGCCGGATTCAACGACGTCTATCAGATAGCCCAGTCCACCATACTCGACCAGCAGCGGCAGATCGATTCGCTGCGCGCCATAGTATCCGCATCGCGGCAGACCGACGACGCCGGCGCCGTCGTAGCTCCGGAGCTTAAAGTAATATTCCCGCAGGTAGCCGACATCGCCATCGTCGACGGCGTCTTCGCCTCCACCGCCGAAGCCGGTGCCGATACCGTCAACATGGCTCTCATACACTTCTCCTCCACCCCCTCCGAGGAGACACTCCTCCGACTGCGCCAATACCTCCAGGCGCGCCTCCATCTACCCGAAATAAAAATCATAAACACCCCTGAAATAAAAAATGAACCCACAGATCGCACCCGCGCCGACTGACGGCCGCCCACTCAAAGTAGCAGTTATTTGTCAGAGCGACAGCCTCGGCGGTGCAGCCGTGGTGACACGCCGCCTCGTCCATGCCCTGCAGGCCGAAGGTGTCGACGCCAGTCTGCTCGCATTCCACAAGCTATCGACCGACGACACCGTTCACACCACCTCCTCGCGCATCATTCGCGCCGTCACATTCATGGGTGAGCGTATCGGCATATTCCTGCGCAACGGATTCTCGCGACGCAACCTCTTCAAGGTATCCACCGCCTCGACCGGTATCGACCTCTCACACCACCCGGTAGTGCGCGACGCCGACGTCATCGTGCTGTCATGGATCAATCAGGGTATGCTCTCCCTCAAAGGTATAGCCCGTCTGGCATCGCTCGGCAAGCCGATCGTGTGGACCATGCACGATATGTGGAACATCACCGGTATCTGCCACCATGCCTACGAGTGCACCTCCTACACCGACCGATGCGGCAACTGCCGGTTTCTCACCGGCCGCAGCGCCCACGACCTCGCCTACCGCACCCAGCATCGCAAGGATACACTATACCATAAGCATCCCATCACCTTTGTAGCCGTGAGCAACTGGCTCGCCGAGCGCGCCCGCAAGAGCTCTCTGCTGCGCGATGCCGACGTGCGCGTGATCCACAACGCCTTCCCCATCGAATCCTTCCCCACAAGCCCGTCGATGGATCTGCGCTGCGTAGGCGAATCACCCCTCATCATATCCATGGGCGCCGCGCGCCTCGACGACCCCATCAAAGGACTTAACTACGCTATCGACGCCCTCAACCACCTCTTCGACAACGATCCCGAGCTTGCACGCAAATCGCTCGCCGTATTCTTCGGAGGCATCAAAGACCCATCCGCATTCGACCGCCTGCGCTTCCCATTCCGCCATCTCGGTCAGATCAACGACGGCAACGTGCTCCGCCAGCTCTACGCCCATACCGATGTAGTACTCTCCACATCGCTCTACGAGACACTCCCCGGCACCCTCATCGAAGGCATGGCAGCCGGAGCCGTACCCGTAAGCTTCGGTCGGGGCGGACAGAACGACATCTTCGAGCATCTTCACACCGGTTACATGGCAGAGTACAAAAATGCCGAAGACATAGCCGCCGGTATCAAATGGGCACTGACCCACCGACGCAAGCGGGAAGACCAGCACGCTGAAGTGCGTCGTCGCTTCTCCTCCTCCGCAATCGCCTCGCAATACATCGCCCTCTTCCGCGAGCTCCTCGCAAAGTAGCCCTCACATCCAAGCCATAAAAAACTAATCTTGGCGCATAGCTTCGGCAAATCAAGCCCCACGATATAGAAGTTTTTTTCTATAGAAGTTTTTTTCTATAGAAGAAATCTTCTATACCATACCGAACTACTCAATAACGCGAGTTCTGGATAAGAACCGCAATAATAAATTGAATTGGCAGAAAAAAATCCATATCACATCCATCACACCACCAGCCATATACCATCAAAAACGCACCCGAAATTTACTGTGCCCCCGACACAAACAGTAAAAATATGTGTTCCCCCACCCCAAACCCCTCGTACCTTTGCACCACCAAAGCAA
>CAMWUX010000007.1 GCA_947177605.1 uncultured Porphyromonadaceae bacterium | reverse complement strand
GTTTGTGTCGGAGGCGGCGGTAAATTTCGGGTGCGTTTTTGATGGTATGTGGCTGGTGGTGTGATGTGTATGCGCTGAATAAAAAATCGGGAGCCAGCTTCACAGCCTGCTCCCGACGGGGGGATATTATAAGGGGATTGATGTGCGATTGTGGATTACTTGCCTGTGCCGGCCTGTGCTTTGGCGCGGTTGAGGGCAAGCTGGAAGTCTGTGCCTGTCTGCTGCTGGTAGTAGGGGTACTTGGCGAGCAGTGTCTCGTAGATGGCTGCCTCCTCGGTGTAGTTTTTGAGCTCACGCAGTACGTTGGCCTGCTTGAGGAGCATATAGGGTACGAGGGTGGGGTTGCCATTGGCTGTCTTCTCTGCTTTGCGGAATGCATCAAGGCCTTTGTCGAAGTCGCCGAGGTTGACGTAGCAGTCGCCTTCGAGAGCCTGACTTGTGGCGGCAACGACTTCGTCGGAGCGGTCGTAGTCGGCAAGGAGGTCGAGGGCTTTCTGATAGTCGCCGGCCTGATAGCTTACTACGGCTGCCATAAGGGTGGCGTTGTTGCCACCGTCGTGTCCGTCGGCTGCGGCTGCTTCGTAGAGCTGACCGATCTCAACGAGGGTGGAGTCGGAGGGTTGACCCATAGCGGTGGCGCTTACGTAGGCGTTGGATGCGAGGCCGAAGTTGTTGTTGGCCTTGTTGACGCCGGGACGGTAGATGCAATATACATAAAGGAGGACGATCACTACTACTGCTGCTACAGCGAGGGATGCCCACATGATTTTTTTCTTATTGTTCTGGATACGGAGCTCGGCTTTGGAGAGGCTATCGTTAAGGTCGTCGATAGCGGTGCGGGTCTCGGTTTTGTTGTCTTTTGCCATTTGGATATTGGTGATGTGTGATAATGTTATCGCTTGTGTAATCGGGCTGAATGCCTAACTACGACGTGCAAAATTAATACGAATTGGCGGAATAAAAAAATTTTATATCTATATTTGCGAAAAAATGAGCATCAGTATGGCTGATAACAATAATATTGTAGTGACGATAGGCCGAAGTTTCGGCAGTGGCGGACGCGAGATCGGACGCAAACTGGCTGCCCGTATGGGCGCCAAGTATTACGATAAGGAGCTTCTGAGCGAGGCTGCCCGCGCTGCAGGTGTCGGCGAGGAGTTTTTCGAGCGGAGCGACGAGAAGTTTCCTTCGTATATCAATGGTATCTTCTCATTTGCCTTCGGCTACAATTCGACTAATTTCTACAGCGGCTCGACTACGATCAGCGACGACAGTATCTACCGCGCGCAGAGCGACTTCATCCACTCGCTGGCGCAGGGTCCGGAGTCGTGTGTGATAGTGGGGCGTACGGCCGATTATATCCTGCGCGACCATCCGAGATGTGTCAATGTGTTTGTGCACGCTCCGGAGGATGTGTGCGCCGACCGCATCATGGGGCGCGGCGACTGTGGGGGATGCTCGTCGAAGGAGAAGGTGAAAGTAAAAGCCCGCCGCATCAATAAGCTGAGGGCGAGCTATTATAATTTCTATACCGACAAGGAGTGGGGCAAGGCGGGATCGTATGACCTGTGCTTCGATACGTCGAAACTGTCGGTGGACGATATCGTGGAGGTGATAACGGGCTATCTGGAGCGCCGCTTCAATGTGAAGTTTTAGGGATTGAGCAGTTTCTGATTCTTTATCTTGCGCGATTCGCTGTAGTAGACGATCTGCTGCGCTATGCGGTTGACGCTGTAGAGCACCAGCAATATGCCTGTGATGAGTGTGACTACGCCGTCGATGGTCTTGACGTTGGTACACATGATAACGATGCCGGCGATGATGAGCAGTGCGGGCAAGATGTAGAAGTAGACGGGGAGTATAACCGGGCGTGTGAGATATGCTACGTCGACGATCTGCAGGATGCCGAATATAATCACTACGATTGCGAAGAGGTAGCTTACCAGTCCGACGAAGAAGCCGGGATTGATAAGCATCCAAAAGCCGAGCACGATGGTGGCTACGGATACGATGATGAGCGACCATGCCACGGTGCTACTGCTGAATTTCAGTTCGGTGGTACCGGTGTGTGCGT
The DNA here is from genome assembly GCA_947177605.1 of uncultured Porphyromonadaceae bacterium. Classification (GTDB taxonomy): domain Bacteria; phylum Bacteroidota; class Bacteroidia; order Bacteroidales; family Muribaculaceae; genus Paramuribaculum. The sequence continues at coordinate 10,937 of CAMWUX010000007.1, read as the reverse complement.
CGGTGATTTCGGCGGTGGCTTTGAGCCGGTTGTGGCGCAGGGCCGACAGGGAGCTAAGCAGTACGTAGATGGCGGGTGCGGCGAGGATAATGCCAAGGGCGCGGATGAGCCAAGAGAAGAGGTCGACTTCATTGTGCCATACGATAAGGAGGACGCCTACTACGGCGATTACCAAGGTTATGATCCAGGATGAAAATTTGTTGTTCATAGGTGTAGGGATATTACGATTGCAAATGTTATCGAGTAGAGGAGCATGAGCATTGCCGTGAGTCCGAGCAGCGGGTTGAGCGCGCGCCCTGTGCGGCGGATGAGCATGAGAAACAGGATGGCGTGTACTATAAGATAAACAACCGGAATGGCCCGGAGGTTGAGCCCGCGCCACACTCCGTAGATCAGAGCGCAGGCTGCGGCTCCGTTGAGGAAATAGAGCGCGAGTGTGGCGCGAGGGCCAAGGAGTACGGCAAGGGTGGTCTTGCCTACGTCGCGGTCGTCGTCGCGATCGCGATAGTTGTTGACTAAAAGTACGTTGGCGCCCATAAGGCCGATGGCTATAGAGCCGAGGAGGGCTTGTGAAGGCCAGCTGCCGCACTGGAGGTAGCAGCTGAACATCACGGGGACGATGCCGAAAAACAGTATGACGGTCACTTCCCCAAGTCCGTGTCGGGAAAGTGGCCACGGACCGGCGCTGTAGGCGAGGGCGGCGAGCGCTATCACGGCACCGGCGATGATGAGCCACCATCCGGAATAGGCTATTAGTACGCAGCCGCAGGCGCATGCGAGCCCGAGGGAGAGCAGGGTGGCGGTGAGCATTGCCCGAGGTGAGATGTCGCCTTCTGTCACACCGCGTCGGGGGCCTTCACGGCCGGGGCGGTCGAGGCCGTCGCGGTAGTCGAAATATTCGTTGGCGAAGTTGGAGGCGATCTGAGCGAGAACTGCAAATGCGAGGCAGGCCACGGCGGCACCCCATCGCACCGGAGAGTAGATGGCGCCGTAGGCTACGCCTGCTATCACGCCTGCCACGGATACCGGCAGAGTGCGCAGGCGCATGGCTTCAATCCATATTTTCAGTAGTTTCATCAGCGGGTGGTATTACGTCGGGTCGGGTGCTATGGATACGGAAACAGCGGCGTACGGCGGAGCGGATAGCTTCCGCATCGGATCCTCCGAGCCGGAGTATGCGTATGATGGTAGCGATATATTCATTCTTGTTGTGGAGGCCGCATAGTCCGGCTACATTGCTTCCCGGGAGCATCGACTTCTGGTTGTAGACGCGTAGCACTCCGGCATAGTCGCCGGAATCGTGCATCTTGCGGAATCGTGAGCAGAAGCTGTCGTACATGCCGTGGGCATTGATCTCGGCCGGGAGTGCGCGCAGATGGTTTTCGAGCATGGCGATTGATGTGAAGCGGGCGTCGATGCGATACTCCATGAGCCGCTTTACTTTGTGGCGTGTGTGGAGGAGTGCCTGAGCCTTGATGTCCGGGCCGAACTGGGCGAGGATGGCGTGGCGGACGCGGGTGAAGACGCGGTCGTCGTTTTTGCCGCAGTGGCGCGCCACTGCGCGGACTACATCCTCGAGCAGGAGTATATTCTCGATCTCGGCTACTTCGGGCACCATTATCTTCTTGCGCCGTAGGTATTCGACTTCCTGTGCGTCGCGGCGGTCGCGGTCGACTATGCCGTAGCTGTCGAGTTTGTGGAAGGCATTGAGGTCGTTGAATGTGCGTGTGGCTTCGATCACTTTGTTGCAGCTGCCGAGAGCGCGCACGCTGAAGTCGGGGAAGATGAGCGGGTAGAGACGAGAGTCGATCGAGTGCTTGCCGTCGCCTTCGATGAAGAGTACGGGCTTGCGGGGCCCCATGATGGCCGAGAATATCTCTTCGGTGAGTGGAGTATTGGCCGGCAGTATGGTGTAGTCCCACCGCAGGGCGGGAGCATCGAAGGAGCGCACCCATATCACCGCGGCATCGGGACGCGATGAGGCGAAGTCGAGATCGTGGGTGGTGAATACGAATGTACAGTCGGGGCGAAGCTGCTGGAGGCGGTTCCAGAGCGACTGCATCACTGTGGGGTGCAGAAACATCTCGGGGGAGTCGACAAAGACTACGGCGTCGGCGGGGGCGTAGGTGAGGGCTGCGATATAGTATATGACGGCTTTCTCGCCGGCCGACAGCTTGACGGGGGAGTAGACGTCGGAGGCATCGGCTCCCACGCGGTTGAAGAGCAGGCTGCCGCGCGAGATGAGTATCTTGTTGTCGGGGAAGATGTGATGCCATACGTCGATCACACGGTCGAGACGAGTGGAGGGGAGTGGTTCGTCGGGGTGCCCGGATGTGCGGCTGAGTTTGTAGTCGATGAGGTTGACCATCTCGTCGCGCATGAGCAGAGTGAGCAGACGGTCGAGTTGCGATGTGAGATCGGGCGACGACATCCCGGCGCGCACGGCTTCGGCATAGAGCCTGTCGATATAATGCGCTTCAGCCGACTCGGTGATTTCCGTCAGTGGCTGTCGCTCGTATAGGGCACGGAGAGCCGAGAGGGTAAGCGCTACATGACCGCAGTCGCGGGCCATACGGTCGGCAAAGCGACTTTTGCCCGCACCATTGGCTCCGACTATCACTATGGTGGCGGTGCCGTCGGGGAGTGTCGGCGTCGGCGAGGTGACTGACGGGGGCAGTATGAGGTCGTGGGTGCTCATAGCGGGAAGGGTGCTATGCCCTGGCGGATGATTACGGGATTGTCGGTGTCGGTGATGTCGACTACGGTAGAGTCGTGGTCGATGACCGAGCCGCCGTCGATCATCAGATCCACGCCGAGCTCTTCAGCGAGCGGCTCTACGATGTGGGCCGATACGGAGTCTCCCTGCTCTGTGTCGGGGACTTTGAGCGAGGTGGTGAGTATAGGGCCGTCGAGAGCGAGTGCCAGTTCGCGCACGATGGGGTTGTCGGGGATGCGCAGGCCTACCTTGCGTCGCCCCTTGAATACTTTGGGGAGCGTGGGGGCTGCGTCGAGGATGAATGTGTAGGGCCCCGGGGTGTATTGCCGCAGCAGAGAGTAGGCTTCGTTGTCGATGCGCACGTAGCGCGATGCCTGAGATATGTCGCCGCAGATGATGGAGAGGGTGTTGTGGGCCGGATCGAGTTGCTTGAGGCGGCACAGCTTCTCGGTGGCCTGCTTGCTCAGGGCTGAGCAGCCGATGGCGTAGCGCGTGTCGGTGGGATATACGGCAAGACCACCGCCGAGCAGCACTTCGGCTACTTGGTCGATGGCCTTGAGATTGACTGATGATGGATAGATACGAAGTACGTTCATGGCATGCTGTCGGGCGATTGGCGCCTACGACAGATGCAAATGTACGATTATTCTTCGAGTTCTTTAGGCACTGCCACGAGTTTATTGCTACATTCGTGGATGAAGTTGACGATTGTGCGTCGGATTTCGGTATCGTCGAGGTCGGCTTCGATGCGACGGACGGCGTTGAACACCGATGTGCCGCTCTGATAGATGTGGCGGTATGCCTTGGCGATGTCGTCGATATCCTCTTCGGAGAAGTCGTGCTTGCGCATCACTACGGCATTGACGCCGAAGTAGACGGCGGGATTGTGGGCGATGATGACGAAGGGGGGCACGTTGCCGTTGATGCGGCAGCCGCCCTTGATGAGCGACCACTTGCCCACACGTGAATTTTCGTGGAGAATCACGCCGGAGGATAGGATAACGCATTCGTCGACTACGACGTCGCCGGCGATCTTCACGCCGTTGCCGAGCACTGACCGGCCTACGATGTGGGAGTCGTGGCCGATATGGGTTTCGGCCATTATCGAAACATTGTTGCCGATGCGTGTGCCGCGCTCAGGGGTGATGCCGCGGTTGATGATCACGTGTTCGCGGATCACGTTGTTGTCGCCGATATAGCAGTAGGTCTGCTCGCCTTTCCAGCGGAAGTCCTGCGGATCGGCGCCTATCACCGCGCACTGATACACTTTGTTGTTGGCTCCCATGCGGGTGCCTCGGAGGATGCTTGCATAGGGCATGATTTCGGTGCCGGGGCCTATCTCCACATCGGCGTCGATGTAGGCGAAGGGGTGCACTGTCACGTTGTCGGCAAGTCGTGCCGAAGGATCAACGTAGGCTAATGGACTGATCATGATGGGTTAGATTTAGGGTGGTGATTATCGACCTCCGCCGAGAGCCTGATAGAGGTTGATCAGGGCGCGAGTCTCATTGTATTGTGCTCCTACGGTGGCCAGACGGGCCGAGAGGAGGTTCTGTTGGGCAGTGAGTACGTCGAGATAGGTGGTGTTGTAGGAGCCGAGCTGGAGTAGTTCCATGGTGTACTCGGCGGCCTTGGCGAGCTTCTCGGACTGCTTGGCCACGTAGCCTTGCTTCTCTACGCTGAGTGAGTAGAGGGTCATGGCGGCGCTCACTTCGGAGGCGGCGCTCATGAGGGTTTTCTCGAATGTATTCATCGACTGCTGCTGCTGCGCTTTGGCTGCCTCGAGGCGGGCGATGTTGGCGCCGCGGGAGAAGAGGGGTGCGGTGAGCGAACCGGCGAGATTGATGAAGAATTTGCCGGGATTGAGCAGCATGGAGCCGAGGGAGTTGGTGAAGCCTCCGTTGGCAGTGATGTTGAGGCCGGGATAGAAGGCTGCGCGGGCGGAGTTGGTGGCGTAGTAGGCTACGGCCATCGAACGCTCTGCAGCGGCTACGTCGGGACGCATGGCGAGTTCATACATAGGTATGCTCTCGCGCTTGATCTCGGGGGCCGACATCTTGGTGAAGTCGCCGATCTCCCACTTCTGAGGCATCACGCCGAGCAGGATGGAGAGGGTATTATTGAGCTCGTCGAGCGACACCTGCATATCGGTGATCTGGGCGAGGATGCCGTAGTACTGGGCTTCGGCCTGAACTACCGCTACTTCGGTGACGGTACCAGCCTCCTTGAGGTCCTTCATCGTCTGCACGTTCTGCTTCCAGATTTCGGAAGTGGAGCGAGAGATGGCGAGCTGGGTGTTGAGCGAGGCGATAGAGTAGTAGGTGGTGGCTACTGCAGATATTATCTGCGAGCGCACTGCCTGACGGTAGTCCTCGGCCTGCTCATAGCCGGCCTGGGCGCCACGCTTGGCGTTGAGGAGCTTGCCGAAGATATCGATCTCCCAGCTTACCGACAGTGGGATCTGATAGCTCCAGGCCATGGACTGCGAGGGATTCATGAACACTTTGGATCCGGCGCCGTTGGGGGCGAGGGCTACGGAGGGGAAGTAGGAGAGCTTGGCTCCGCGGAGCTGGGCGTGAGCGATGTCGACGTTGAGCTTGGCGTTGCGCAGGTCGATGTTGTTGGTCAGGGCCTGATCGATGAGGTCGGCGAGCATGGGGTCGGTGAACACGTCCTGCCAGCGTAGGTTGCCGTAGGCAAGCGAGTCGATCGACGCCTGCTGCGCTTCTTTGTACTGGGCGAGCAGGGCGGTGTCGTCGGGGGTCTGGTATTTCTTGTAGATGCCGCAGCTGCTCGCGGCGCCGAGCAGGATGGCGCCGGAGAGTGCGAGAAGTGCTATTTTATGAAGTCGTTTCATGAGGTTGTCTTATCGGGAGTATTGTTCGATTTCGTTGCTGATGTCGGAGTTGTCGGTGTCCTTCCATTGCATAGGGGAGAATTTCTCCTGAATCTTCTGGAACACTACGAATAGGGCGGGTACGATGAATATCTGGAATATCATACCGATGAGCATGCCGCCTACGGAGCCGGTGCCGAGGGCACGGTTGCCGTTGGCGCCTACGCCGGAAGCGAACATCAGAGGCAGAAGGCCGATGATCAGAGCGAGCGAGGTCATAAGGATAGGACGCAGACGGGCTGCGGCTCCGTCGACAGCTGCGTTGAAAATCGACATGCCGGTCTTGCGGCGGTCGAGGGCAAACTCGACGATGAGGATGGCGTTCTTGGCCAACAGACCGATAAGCATGATCAGGGCGATCTGCAGGTAGATGTTGTTGGAGATACCGGCGATGTCGGCGAAGATGAAGGTGCCCATAAGGCCGAACGGTACCGAGAGGATTACGGCGAAGGGCAGCAGGTAGCTTTCGTACTGAGCCGAAAGGAGGAGGTAGACGAAGAGCAGACAGAGACCGAAGATCATAGCGGTGGCGTTGCCCGACGAGTTGGCTTCCTCACGCGTCATGCCGGAGAATTCGTAGCCGTAGCCCTGGGGAAGGGTCTCGGCGGCCACACGCTCGATTGCTGCGAGAGCGTCGCCCGACGAGTATCCGGGAGCGGGGTTACCGGTCACGGAAATCGACTGGAACATATTGAAGCGGTTGAGGAGGTCAGGGCCGTAGGTGGGGGTGAGCTTCACGAAGTTGGAGATGGATGCCATCTCGGAGCCGTTGCGTACCTTAATGGAATTGAGTGTCTCAGGTGATACACGGGCTTCGGGAGAGGCCTGCATCATGACTCGGTAGAGCTTGCCGAAACGGTTGAAGTTGCTGACGTACATACCGCCGTAGTAGCCCTGCAGTGTGGATAGTATGGTCTGAGGCGAAAGTCCGGCCTGCTTGGCCTTGGCAGCGTCGACCTCCACGAGATACTGCGGGAAGGTGGGGTTGAAGGTGGTGTAGGCTACCTGAATCTCGGGTTGCTGATTGAGCTGGCCGAGGAAGCCCTGCACTACGGCGAAGAATTCGTTGATGTCACCACCGGTCTTATCCTGCATCTTGATCTCAAAGCCGTTGGTGACGGAGTAGCCGGTGATCATAGGGGGCGCGAACATGATCACACGTCCGTCCTTGACCTTCTGCATGGCCATGCCCATAGCCTGAGCGATGATGGCATCGGAGCTTTCTGTCTTATTGTCGCGCTCAGCCCAGTCTTTCAGCTTTATGATGAAGGTACCGTAGGTGGGACCCTGACCGGCGATGAAGCTGTAGCCATTGATCATCGTACGCGATTTGATGGCGGGAATCGAGCCGAGGATGGAGTCAACCCGGTTGAGCACTTCACCGGTGCGTTCCTGCGATGTGCCCGGAGGCATATCCACCATGGCGAAGAGTGTGCCGGTATCTTCGTTGGGCACCATGCCGGTAGGTGTGATGCGCATGAGCCATACCAGAATGGCTATGGCTGCTGCTACACATGAGAGGGAGAGTATCTTGTGGGAGGTGAAGAATTTTACGATTTTCTTGTATCCGCCGAGGGAGCCTTCGTAGACTTTCTCGAACGCTTCCTGGAAGCGCTTGCTGAATACGCCGATGAGGGCAAGCAGAGCCACTACGCAGGCGGCGATGCTTATACCTACATTCTCAAAGTCGAACCATCCGAGCACCATGGCCACGATAGTGGCGATAAGGAAGATCAGGGTGATGATCGGCGGGAAGCTGAAGCGTGAGCCCCAGGTCTTTTTCACCTGTGTGCCGGCAGCCGAGTATGCGTCAGCCATACGCTCCTTGAGCGAGGAATCACTATTGTGAGGCTTGAGGAACACTGCGCAAAGTGCCGGCGACAGCGTAAGAGCGTTTACGGCCGAGAAACCGATCGCAATAGCCATCGTCAGACCGAACTGGCGGTAGAAGGTACCCGATGTGCCGGGCATGAACGACACGGGGATAAACACGAGCATCATGACGAGCGTGATCGAGATGATGGCGCCGCCGATTTCGCTCATAGCGTCGATCGAAGCCTTGCGGGCGCTCTTATAGCCCACGTCGAGCTTGGCGTGGACCGCCTCGACCACCACTATCGCATCATCGACCACAATCGCGATGGCAAGCACCAGAGCGGAGAGGGTAATGAGGTTGATGGAGAAGCCGATAATCTTCAGCACGAAGAATGTACCGATCAGCGCCACGGGGATGGCGATGGCGGGGATGATGGTGGAGCGGAAGTCGTGGAGGAAGAGGTAAACGACGATGAACACGAGGATGAATGCCTCGATGAGGGTCTGGATCACATGATGGATCGAGGCATAAAGGAAGTCGTTGTTGTTCATCGGCACCGCGATGGCCAGACCTTCGGGTACCTCGGTCTTGATCTTGTCGACGAACTTCAAGCAGTCGTTGATGATCTTGGTGGCGTTGGAGCCAGCGGTCTGGAACACGATGGCGGTGATACCGGGCTTGCCGTTGAAGTTGCCGTGGAATCCGTAGGTCACGCGGCCGAGCTCGATGTCGGCCACATCCTTCAGTCGGAGTACCTCGCCATTGTCGGTGGCGCGGATCACGATGTCGCCGAACTCGCTTTCCTCAACCAGACGGCCGCGATATTTCATCGTGTACTGGAACGACTGATTGCCCTGCTCGCCGAATGCACCGGGAGCGGCCTCGATATTCTGTTCGGCGAGAGCATTGGAGATGTCGCCGGGCATCAGACCGTACTGAGCCATCACGTCGGGCTTGAGCCATATACGCATAGAGTAGTCGGCACCCATCACCATCACATCGCCTACGCCGGAGATACGCTGAAGCTGAGGCACTACGTTGATCTTCATATAGTTTTCGATGAATGTCTCATCATAGTTGCCGGAAGCGTCGTAGAGGGTGATGCCGATAAGCATCGAGGTCTGTCGCTTCTGGGTGAGCACACCCACACGGGTGACTTCGGCGGGGAGCAGGCTCTGAGCCTTGGCCACACGGTTCTGCACGTCGACGGCAGCCATGTCGGGGTTGAAGCCCTGTTCGAAGTACACGTTGATGGTGGCGGAGCCGGTGTTGGTGGCTGTAGATTCCATGTAGGTCATGCCTTCTGCACCGTTGATGCTCTCCTCGAGGGGCGCGATCACGGAATTAAGCACAGCCTGAGCGTTGGCGCCCTGATAAGTGGTGGTCACCGAGATAGTAGGTGGCGCGATGTCGGGGTATTGGGTGATAGGCAGCGATACCATGCCGATAAGACCCAACAGCACTATAAATATGGATATAACCGTAGATAGTACAGGTCGGTTAATAAAAGTATCTAATTTCATTGCCTTATAGGACTAATGTATGAGATGTATTGTATTAGAGTGATGCTGATATATTATTTCTCGGCGGGAGCCTGAGCAGCTTCGTCCGGGGCGGCCTGTGCGCCGGCAGGCTGAATGGTGATACCGTCGCGAATCGACTGGGTGCCTACACCCTGGGTGACGATCGTCTCGCCGGCCTGAAGGCCTGAGGTCACTACGAAGTTCTTACCGTCGGTCTGGGGCAATACGGTGATCGGGCGTGAGGCAATCACATTGTCGTCGCCCACTACGAACACGAAGCGGCGACCCTGAATCTCATAAGTGGCCTTCTGCGGGATCACGATTACGTCAGTAGAGTAGATGGGCAATACCACAGTGGCTGTGGAACCGGAGCGGAGCATACCCGAGGGATTGTCGAAGAGGGCGCGTACGGAAGCGGCACCGGTGGCGGTGTTGACCACGCCGGATACGGTGGCTACCTTGCCTTCGAAGGGATAGGGGGTGCCGTTGGCGAGCACCAGACGCACGGCCGGCATCGAGTCGATAGCAGCCTTGAGCGAGCGTGTGCCACCGTCGGTGAGGTCAAGCAGATCCTTCTCGGTGAGGGAGAAGTAGGCGTAGACCTGAGAATTGTCGGAGATAGTGGTGAGGGGTTCCATCGACGAGGGGGAGGCGAGAGAGCCTTCACGGTAGGGGATGGTGCCAACAACACCGCTGCTCGGAGCCACAACATTGGCGTACGACAGGTTCTTCTTTGCAGAAGTGAGCTGAGCCTGCGCCTGAGCGAGAGCTGCCTGAGCGTTCTGGAGCTGATTCTGCGCGAGCTGATAGTCGTAGGCCGAGATGATATTTTTCTCAAAGAGCTGACGCTTGGTGTCGGCTGTCATCTTAGCGGTGTTGACCGAGGTCTGGGCTGAGTTTACGGCAGCCTGCGCGGTAGTCACGGCAGCCTGGAGCTGTACCTGGTCGATGGTGAAGAGGAGCTGACCCTTCTTCACTTCCTGACCTTCGTCTACGCATACTTTGGTGATGAAGCCTGATACCTGCGGACGGATGGCGATATCTGTCTTACCCTCGAGACGGGCGGGGAATTCCTGCTGATTTTCTGCGTTGGTGAGCTCTAATTTCATAGTAGCAACTACGGGTGCTTGCTGCTGCATGGCTGCTTGCTGCATAGCGGCATTCTTGTCGCCACCGCAGCCTGTGAGGCTCATGGCGGCCGCCAGTGCGGCAACGCCCAGCGTGAAGCTGTAAGCTAATCTTTTCTGCATAGAGTTAGTTTTTTTGATTTGAATTGGAATTATTATGTATTGATCTGTTATTTTACCTTAGAGTTGATTACGGCGAAATCGGAGCCAAAATCCACATTTTAGCCCGACTATATCTAAAAAACTGTGCAAAATTACTAAAGAAATGTCGGCTAAAATATGATATATATCACATATTGCCGACTCCTTAACATATATTAATACCTTCTACCCTGCCGCTCCCGCTTCAAAACTCCGGCACTGCTTGCGGACAGAACGAAGTTCAGGTATGAATTGCGAAGATATGTCAGACGTTACTTTTGAAGCAACCTTGAGAGCAAGTTTTTACACAGATGTTGCATCCTATACAGTTACGATATGTTATTCTTGCATGTTTATGCCAGAGAATGTTAACTTTTTTTATGCATTCTCTTGGGCAAGCTTGAACACATTTCCAGCAAGCTGTGCAGTTTCGTGGTGAGAAGGAAGGGCGTTTTACTGATTTTCCCATATAGAAATTTGATTTAGTCTTTTAATAAGAGCGCATCATAAAGGTTGTGGAATCGTTTACGCAAATACTTGACTGCATAATGTTTCCGTGAAAGTAATGTAGCCGTCGATATACCGGTGGCTGATGAGATCTCTTTTATTGACATCCCGTCAAAAACAGTGAGGCAGAAGACCTCACACTGTTCTGGAGGCAACTCAGATAAGGCGAGGTCAAGCTCCTGCCATACGAGTTTCCGAAGCAAAACAGTAT
>CAMWUX010000006.1 GCA_947177605.1 uncultured Porphyromonadaceae bacterium | reverse complement strand
GTTTGAGACTATGGCAATGTATGCAAAATTAATTAATTAGCGGCGTTTCTCAAAATTTATTTTGCGTATTTCCTCCAAAATCTCACTTTTTACACTAATCGCTACCTCCAAAATCTCATTTTTAGGTGCAACGCAAGATAATAATATCTGATAAAGATTAGAGGGCGGATTGGATGATGGTCTGGGATTGGGCGGCGAGCTCTTTGAGATCGTGGCCTTTGCCTTCTTCCGGTAGGAGGGGCTTGTGAATGGTGAGGGTGATGTGTCCCCACTTAGGGAGGCGCTTGGTGCGCGGCAACACGTCGAATGAGCCGTCGATAGTGATGGGCACTACCGGGAGATTGAATTCATCGGCCAGCAGAAAAGCACCGCGCTTGAATGCACGCATCTTGCCGGTGTAGGTGCGCGCACCCTCGGGAAATACTACTATCGACAGGCCGAGCGACAGCACTTTCTCAGCGTGCACCATAGTGGCGCGGGTGGCCGCCGGCGACGAATTATCGACGTAGATGTGCTTGGCTATCTTGCAGGTGTAGCCCACGAAAGGAATCGACCGCAGACCGCGCTTCATCATCCAGCGGAAGTTGTGGTTGAGATAGCCGTAGATGCTGAATATGTCGTAAGCCCCCTGATGGTTGGCCACGAATACGTAACTCTTACCCGGGGTGATATTCTCGCGTCCACGCACATTGACTTTCACGAAAGTGAGCATGCAGAATGCGCGGGCCCATATCTTGGCAGGGTAGTAGCCCCACCAGTAGCCGCCGCCGAGCATACAGCCCGCGACAGTCACTACTACGGCCAAAAGCGTGAGTACCACCATCAGCGGTATCATTATCAGAAATTGGTATACGCGGTAAAGAACAAGCATAGTGGTGTCGGGAAAAGAATGATATGCAAATTTAGACAATAATAGCTGATAGTAGCAAAAAAATCCTTATCTTTGCATGCAATAAATTTCAACCACTCGTTATGTCGTTTATTGCAGATAAAGTTAAGATGGACGGTCTTACGTTTGACGACGTACTTCTGATACCGGCCTACTCGGATGTCCTCCCGAGAAACGTAAAGTTACAAACCAAATTTTCACGCAACATCACCCTTCAGGTGCCGATAGTATCGGCGGCCATGGATACCGTTACCGAAGCGGCAATGGCTATCGCTATAGCTCGCGAGGGTGGTATTGGTGTGATACACAAGAATATGAGTATCGCTGAGCAGGCGCGTCAGGTGCATGCGGTGAAACGCGCCGAAAACGGCATGATCTACGATCCCGTCACTATACGCCGCGGCTCCACGGTGGCCGACGCTCTGCGTATGATGGAGGAATACCACATAGGCGGTATTCCTGTGGTCGATGACGAGCGTCGCCTTGTGGGTATCGTCACCAACCGCGATCTGCGCTTCGAGCGCGATCCCCAGCGTCTCATCGACGAAGTGATGACCTCCGAAGGTCTCGTCACCACTACTCAGTCGACCGATCTCGAGGAGGCTGCCGAGATACTCCAGCGTCATAAGATCGAAAAACTTCCTGTAGTCACATCCGACGGTCGCCTCGTGGGTCTGGTCACATATAAGGATATTACCAAAGCCAAGGATAAACCCAATGCCTGCAAGGACTCCCGCGGACGTCTGCGCGTGGCAGCCGGTATCGGAGTCACTACCGACTCGATGGAGCGCGCCGCCGCTCTTGTAGAAGCCGGAGTTGACGCTATCGTGATCGATACCGCCCACGGCCATACCAAAGGAGTGGTGGAAGTGCTCAAGTCCGTAAAGGCTGCTTTCCCGCAGATAGATGTTGTGGTCGGCAATATCGCCACCGGCGAAGCTGCCCGCTATCTTGTGGAGAATGGCGCCGACGGCGTGAAGGTAGGTATCGGCCCCGGCTCGATATGCACCACGCGCATCATCGCCGGCGTGGGTGTGCCTCAGCTCACTGCCGTCTACGATGTGGCCAAGGCTCTTGCCGGTACAGGTGTGCCTCTGATTGCCGACGGCGGTATCCGCTATTCCGGCGATATCGTGAAGGCGCTTGCTGCCGGTGCTTACAGTGTGATGCTTGGCGGTATGCTTGCCGGTGTGGAGGAATCGCCCGGCGACACTATCATCTACAACGGTCGTAAGTACAAGTCTTATCGTGGCATGGGCTCCCTCGAAGCTATGGAAAAAGGCTCGAAGGACCGCTACTTCCAGGCATCGGAGACCGATGTGAAGAAACTCGTGCCCGAAGGTATCGCCGCACGTGTGCCTTACAAGGGCAATCTCTACGAGGTAGTCTACCAGATGCTTGGTGGCCTTCGCTCCGGTATGGGATATTGCGGCGCAGCCGATATCGAGCAGCTCCACAATGCCAAGTTTACCCGCATTACCAATGCCGGTGTGGCAGAGAGCCATCCTCACGACGTAGCCATAACGAGCGAGGCACCCAACTACAGCAGTTCCAACCGCTAATACTTAACAATCAAAATATTCCACGAAGGGCGGTAATAATGTTTGCCTCCCTTCGTTATTTCAGTATGAAACGCATTTTACTCTCAATAGCCTCTTTGGCGCTTATCGCAGGTACCTTCTCATTGCAGGCGCGCGACAATAGTGATGTGGTGATGACCGTCGGCGGAGTGCCTGTCACGGTAGGAGAATTTGAATATCTATACAATAAAAACCGCTCGCAGCAGGCGACTGAAATGTCGGTCGACGAATATGCCGGGCTATTTGCCGACTTTAAGCGTAAGGTGCTTGAAGCCAAGGCATGCGGACTTGATACCATATCCGCCCAGCGGGCAGAAGTCGAGCGCTATACCCGCGAATTGGCACTGCCTTATCTCTGGGATAAGGATATGGCCGACTCCCTGATGCATGTGGCCTATGACCATGTGAAGGAGAATGTGGAAGTAAGTCATATAATGTTGAGTGTCAATGCTAACGGAAGCCCCGAGCGGTGCGCGTTTCTGGCCGACAGTCTTAAAGCGTTGGCTGCGGCGGGAGCCGATTTTGCCGATCTGGCCGATCGATTCTCGGCACAGCCGGGCGACGGCTATCTCGGATTTCTCTCCGCCGGTACTGTCCCATATAGTTTTGAGCGTGCGGCATTCGATACTCCGGCCGGAGCCTACACGATAGCAGTGACGCCTTACGGCTACCATGTGATAAAGGTTCACAGCCGCCGTCCCGATCCCGGCAACGTGAAGGTGCGCCATCTTCTGCGTCTCACCCGCGGGCTCGATGAGGAGCAGACTGCCGCCGTAAAGAAGCAGATCGATTCGCTATACGCCGTAGCCGTGGCATCGCCTGCCGACTTCGCAGCCCTCGCCGGAGCCTATACCGACGATCCTTCGGGCAAGAATAATGGCGGCGATCTCGACTGGTTCGGGTCGGGCCGGATGGTGCCTGCTTTTGAGCATGCGTCGTTTGCCCTCGCCGACGGTCAGATATCAGAGCCGGTGCTTACCCCCTACGGCTATCACATAATCCTGCGTGAGGGGTGGCGCCCCACACCTTCGTTTGAGGAAATGCGCCCCGAACTTGAGAAGATGATCCGATCCGACGAGCGTCAGAACGCAGTGCGCTTGCGTGCTGTCGAGAAGATGCGCGGCCCGGCCGGTGTGAAGTTCGACAAGAAAGCCGACAAGCAACTCAAAAAGCTCTTTAAGAAAGCCGACGGCATGGATGCCGCACTTGCCGAACGACTAAAGGACGATTCGACTCCGCTGGCCACGGTCGACGGCGTTCCTGTCACAGTGAAGGATGTGGCTGCTACCATCCGTCACAACGAAATCAAAGGCGCCGACAATGCTTACCGTATATTCTGCAACAGCCTCAATGAGATCATCAACAGCCGTGTGAGCGACTGGATGCTCGTCACACTTGCCGACCGCGAGCCCGAATATGCCAATCTCCGCAACGAATACATAGACGGTATGCTGCTTTACGAACTCTGCCAGCAGAGGATATGGGGCAAACCGCAGTCCGATCCCGAAGGTCTGGAAGCCTACTTCAAGGCTAATGCGGATCGCTACAAGTGGGATCGTCCGCGCTATCGCGGTATGGTAGTACTTGCTGTGAGCGACTCCATAGCCGATGCAGCGGTGGCTTATCTCTCTGAATTGCCCGATACACTGTCGACCGCGGCTTATTCCACCGAACTCCGCAAGAAGTTTGTCAACGACGCCAAGATCGAGCGTGTGCTTGCCGCGCAGGGCGACAATGCCGTGATCGAATACATCGCATTCGGCGGTCCCGCTCCCGATAAGCCCGGTAGCCGCTGGGTTGCGTTCCGAGCATTCCGCGGAGAGGTGATAGATGCACCTACCTGTGCGGCCGATGTTCGTTCGAGTGTGAGCGTCGACTATCAGGAGTATCTCGAAAAGCAGTTTAATGACTATCTGAGAGAGAAGTATCCGGTGGAAATCAACTACGATGTATTGCACTCGCTCTAAATTTTCACATATATTAAATGGGGGCTTTGCTAAAATTTCGTATTTTTGTACGATTAAATCATTCAGTATCCTCCAATCAAGTGAAACCAATCAGATTAACTCTCGTCGCTCTCTATGCTGCCGTGGCCTTCGTGGCTGTAGCTCAGTCGAATATCGCTGAGGAGATAGCATGGGTGGTGGGCGACCAGCCGATTTGGAAATCGGAAATCGAAGAGCAGTACAACAATATGCAATATGAGCGCACATCGCTCTCCGGCGATCCTTATTGCGTAATACCCGAGCAGCTCGCTATCGAGAAACTCTATCTTCATCAGGCCGATATCGATACCATCACAGTGCCCGACGCTTCGGTGATGGCTGAAGTGGATGCCCGTCTCAACTTCTACGTCAACCAGCTCGGATCGCGCGAGAAGGTTGAGCAGTATTTCCGCAAATCTATGCCGGAAATGCGCGAGGCTATGGTGGAGATGGTGCGCAACAGCTACCGTGTGCGTCAGGTGCAGATGAATCTTACCAAAAACGTCAAGGCTACCCCCTCGGATGTGCGTCGCTATTTCGCTGATCTTCCTCAGGACAGCATCCCATTTGTGCCTATGCAGGTGGAAGTGGAGATACTCACGCTCAATCCCGTGATACCGCAGTCGGAAATCGACGATGTGAAAGCGCGTCTGCGCGACTACACCGATCGTGTCAACCGTGGTGAAATTGATTTCTCCACTCTCGCCATACTTTACTCCGAAGATAAGGAGTCGGGTATGCGCGGCGGCGAGATCGGTTTCCTCGGACGCGGTCATCTCGAGCCCGAATATGCTGCAGTGGCGTTCAATCTCAACGATCCCAAGAAGGTGTCGAAAATCGTAGAGACCCAATACGGCTACCACATCATCCAGCTTATAGAGAAGCGCGGCGACCGCATCAATACACGCCACATCCTTCTCCGCCCGCGTGTGTCGGACAATGATCTGATTGACGCCATCAACAATCTCGACTCGGTGCGCACGCAGATAGTCGACAAGGGTCGCTACACATTTGAAGAGGCCGTAGGCTACTTCTCGCAGGACAAGGATACGCGCAACAATCGTGGCCGTATGGTCAACCAGAACACCGGCACTTCATTCTTCGAGATGGCACAGCTGCCCCAGGAAGTAGCCAAAGTGGTCAACGAAATGGAGGTTGGCGAAGTGTCGAAGCCCTTCGTGATGATCGATCCCAAGCTCAACCGCGAAGTGGTGGCCGTAGTGAAGCTCACCAACCGAGTGGCCGGACATCGCGCCAACATCGCCGACGACTATCAGACTATCAAAGATATGTATGAGAATGCCGAGCGTCAGGCAATGCTCAAGCGCTGGCTCGAAAAGAAGATCTCCGATACATACGTGAGGATCGAGCCATCGTGGCGCAATTGCGATTTCGAGCATCAGGGTTGGATCAAAGCCTCCTCGCAGGTATCCGGCGAAGCCGCTAATTGATGAGACGCAACAGCCCCCGGTCGAAGAGAGGTATCACCTGTCGCACGATAGTAGCTATCATGCTGGCCGTGATCTTTCTGCCCGCAGTGGTCGACGCACTGACGCCGGCTGACGGCGGCCGTCCGTCGGTACGCGCCGTGCGCAAGCGTGAGATCAAGCCTTCGATACCGCTTGCCGACCGCTCCGAGACCGACAAAGTGTTTCTCGAATATGCCGACTCGCTCAGCTTCCGCACTAACCGTTTTCAGCCGGCCGCAGAGCAGTATCAGGTGCTCAATGGCAATGTGCGTCTGCGCAAAGGAGGTATGTTCATGTACTGCGACAGCGCTTACTTCTATGAGTATACCAATTCCGTCAAAGCCTTCGGAAATGTGAGGATGGAGCAGGGCGACACCCTCTTCGTCAATGCCGATATGCTCGACTACAACGGACTTGATGAGGAGGCCGTGCTTTATGCCGATGCCGGCAAGAAGGTGCGTCTGCGCAACCGCGACGTGACCCTCACCACCGACATATTCCACTACGATATGCTCAACAACGTGGGCTTCTACGATGTGGGCGGCGAACTCACCGATCCCAAAAACAAGCTTACATCCTGGGAAGGGGAGTACTATCCCGACACCAAGGATGCATTCTTCCGCTACGATGTACACCTCACAGCCCGACAGAAGGGCGATGTGACGCGTATCACGTCGGATTCTCTCGACTACAATACCAACACTCATATCGCCAAAATATTAAGTCCTAGTGAGATCGTCAATTCCGACGGTACCATCTACACGAGTAGCGGCGATTATAATACCGATACCGGCATTGCGGATCTTTATGAACGATCCACGGTACACACCAACCGTGGCAATACTCTCACCGGCGACACTCTCTTCTATGACCGTCAGAAAGGCTATGGCGAGGCTTTCGGCTCAATGGTGCTCACCGACTCCGCGCGGCAGAGTTCGCTTTTCGGCGATTATGGCTTCTACGATGAGGTGCGCGACAGCGCTTTTGTCACCGGGCGCGCTCTGGCCAAGGAATATTCCAAAGGCGATACCCTATATCTCCACGGCGACACCATCACTTCGTATCTTGATCTGTCGGACAGTACCCACGTGATCAACGCATTCCATCGCGTACGCTTCTACCGCTCGGATGTGCAGGGTCTCTGTGACTCGATGAGTATCACCGAGCGCGACTCCATATTATATATGTATCGTGCGCCGGTAGTGTGGAGCGGCGACCGTCAGGTATTCGGCAATGTGATATATGCCCACATGGCCGACTCCACGGTCGATTGGGCCCGACTGCCGCAGAGCGGCATGATGGCCGAGCATATAGCCGAGGACTGCTACAATCAACTGAGTGGAGCGGATATGACCGTATGGTTTGCCGACTCCACGGTGCGCCGGATGTATGTAGACGGTAATGTGCAGCTCATCACCTTTCCGATGGAGTCAGATTCCACCTACAATAAGTTTGCCTATCTCGAATCGAGCTATATGGATGCCTATTTCGCAGGTAATTCGGTGGAGATGATTCACTTCTGGCCTGAGACCACAGCCAAGATCACGCCATTGTATCTGGCTAAGAGAGGGTCGTACTTTCTCCCTAAATTCAAGTGGTATGGCGATCTGCGGCCACAGGTGCCGGGCGATGTCTTTGTAGTGTCGCAGGAGATGATCGATCTGATCAATTCCGCCGAACCACTAAAGGCCGCCGACGACAAGACGCGTCGAAAGACTGATCCGCGCCGTCCGCATCCCGACGCTCCGGCGCTCCCCGAAGAGACATTAGAGGCCACAGAGCCTTCCGAACCTTCGGAGCTCTCAGAAAATTCCGATGACTCCGCTCGCTCTGAAGAATCAGTAAGTTCCGATGGTCCGGAGCAATCCGACGATGTAGAAGAAGCCGTAGAAGAGGAGGAGGAAGAATGAGCGATGTGATAAGACTTCTGCCCGACTCGGTGGCCAATCAGATAGCGGCCGGCGAGGTGATCCAGCGCCCTGCATCCGTGATCAAGGAGCTGGTGGAGAATGCGGTGGATGCCGGTGCCACTATCATCGAGGTGATAGTGACTGATGCCGGACGCACACTGATACAGGTGGTGGACAATGGCCGCGGTATGTCGGAGACCGATGCCCGCCTCGCTTTCGAGCGCCACGCCACATCCAAGATAGCCAAGGCCGACGATCTCTTCAATCTCCACACCATGGGCTTCCGCGGTGAGGCGCTGGCTTCGATCTGCGCGGTGGCACAGATCAATCTGCGCACCAAGCAGCCCGATGCCGAGATCGGCACACGACTCATAATCAACGGTTCGAAAGTGGAGTCGCAGGAACCTTTCGCCTGCTCGGTCGGTACCAATCTTATGGTGAAGAATCTCTTCTACAATGTGCCTGCCCGACGCAAGTTCCTCAAAAAGGATTCCGTTGAGCTTAGCAATATAGAAAAGGAATTCGAGCGTATGGCACTCGTGAATCCCGAAGTAGACCTTACGCTTACGAGCAACGATACGGTGATCCATCGTCTGCTCCCCGGCACTTTCAAGCAGCGCATCGCCGATCTGTTCGGTCAGTCGGTGGCCAAGCATCTGCTCCCGGTATCCACCACCACCTCGATTGTGAAGATCGACGGATTCATCGCATCCCCCGAGGGAGCGCGTCACCGCAACGCTCTTCAGTACTTCACCGTCAACGGACGCCACATGCGACATCCTTATTTCCATAAGGCCGTGACAATGTGCTATGAGCGTCTGATAGCCTCCGATGCGCAGCCCCAGTATTTCCTCAACTTCACGGTGGATCCCGCTTCGATCGATGTGAACATACATCCGACTAAAAATGAGATAAAGTTTGAGGATGAAAATGGTATCTGGCAGATACTCAATGCCGCCGTTCGCGAGTCGCTCGGACGCTTCAATGCCGGCCCGGGTATGGACTTCGACGCTCCCGCCGGGTTTGACATACCGGTATTCAATCCCGACGCATCGGCTGATCACAACGTCAATATCGACCCGACATACAATCCCTTTGCCGCCTCAGCTCTCGCACAACAGCAGCGTCAGCCGGTACGCGAAAAGCAACCGGCCATCACCCGCGACTGGGAGCGGCTCTATGAAGGATTCATGAGCGAGACACCCGCCACTCCTCCGGTAGTGGAGATGCCCGCCGATGGCCCGAGCCCGGTGATCGAAGGTCTGGTAGGGAGCGCGTCGGATACCGATGGAGTGTATGAACCGAGTAGCATCATACAGGTGCGCAATAAGTATATAATGGCTCCGGCTGTGTCGGGACTGATGGTCATTGACCAGCATCGCGCCCATGTGAAGATACTCTACGATAAGTTTTTGCGGATGGGGGCCGGTGGTTCGATGCAGTCGCAGACTCTCCTTTTCCCCGAAGTGCTCGCTCTGAGTGCGCCACGCGAGGCGCTGCTTCTGGAATTGCAACCGGCACTGAAGACGATGGGATTCGATTTCTCGCCGCTCGGCAACCGCAACTGGAGCATCACGGCCATGCCCGATGTGGTGGCCGAGGCCAATCCTACGGAGGTGGTGAACCGCATTCTCGCCGATTCGGAGGCCGGAGTGATGAAAGATACCGACGAATCGCTGCGAGGTGCTCTGGCTCTGTCGATGGCTCGGAGCGTGGCCATAAAAGCCGGCGTGAAACTCTCCATGAAGGAGATGGAACACCTTATTTCAGAGCTTCTTCGCCTCCCGACGCCCAACTATACGCCCGACGGACTGGCCGTGATCCGGGTACTTTCGGATACCGAGATCGACAATTTTTTCAAATAGTAGGCTTGGTCACCTCGACAAAACTGAGTATCTTTGCATCGATGATAGCCCTCAACGAGCATATAAAATATCTGTTGCTGCACCACGACTGCGTGGTGTTGCCTTCGCTTGGCGCCTTCATTGTGCGCTACGAAGCCGCTTCTGTCAAGGCCTCGGGTACTCAATTCCTGCCGCCTAACCGCAGTCTTGGCTTCAATGCGGCGATAGTTGACGACGACGGACTTCTCGCATGGTCGGTGAGCCGTCGCGAGGGTATACCCTATCGTGAGGCAGCCGCGGAGGTTGCAGCTGCAGTCGACAGTATGTCGAGCCTGCTCGAGATCTGCGGTCATGTGGATATCGACCGTGTAGGACGTCTGATCCGCCATGCCGGTGCTACGCTTGAATTCATTCCCGACGAACACCACCCCATAGTCAATGCCGCCTACAATCCGCTTCCAGTGCTCAATGTGGCACCCATCGTGGAAGTGGCCGATGATGAGCCGGCCATTCTCGAAGTCGACTTCTCGGAGCGCCGTTCGCTCGGCAGCCGCCTGTGGCGCGTCACGCGCTATGCCGCATCCGTGGCCGTCCTCGTTGGACTCGGTATCGCATTTTCCACACCTATCACATTAGAACGTGTGCCCGCTCAGGCATCGCTCGCATTGCCCACGGTGACTAAGCCGAAGCCGGCTACTGTAGAAGTCCCGGCGGTGACGTCGGAGATGTCGGAGATGTCGGACAAGACCGATATATCTGAATCCCCTGAGCAGAAGGAGCCGACTGTGGTGATGGTCAAAGATCTGACCGCAACCAATCCCGAGGAGAATTACGACTGCTTCGTAGTGGTGGCTTCCTTCGCCTCCCAGACTGATGCCGACCGCTACATCCGTGAGGCTCACGGCGCTGACACTATGCGCGTGATCAAAGCCGACGGACGCTACCGCGTCTATGTCGCCGTAGCCAACGACTATGATGCAGCATTCGACTATAAGTCGACGGATGCCGCCTTAGTGGCTGAGCATCCTACCGCGTGGGTATATCGTAAGTAATCCCTTCGTACAGTACTTTTACCGGTTCGCCTTTCTCCGATCGTATCTTCAGATCGGACAGTCTGCCGTTGGTCCAGTAGATGTCTACTTCGTAGCCGCCACGGGCTTTCAGTCCCTTCACATATCCCTCGGGCCATGCCGATGGCAGTGCAGGGAGGACGTGCAGCACTCCGTTGTGGCTCTGCAGAAGCATCTCGGCGATGCCTGCCGTGCCGCCGAAATTGCCGTCGATCTGGAATGGCGGGTGCATATCCCAGAGATTGTTGGCCGTGCCTTTGCTGAGCAGATTGCGGAAGAGCGTGTAGCTGTGGTCGCCGTCGAGCAGACGCGCCCAGTGGTTGAGCTTCCATCCCATACTCCAGCCCGTAGCCTCGTCGCCACGGTGGCGCAGGGTGGTGGCGCAGGCATTTACGAGCGCCTTGTCGGTGAGCGCGTTGATCGAGCTTCCCGGGTGCAGACCGAAGAGGTGATTGGTGTGGCGGTGAAGATCGGAAGGATCATCGATGTCGTCGTACCACTCCTGTAGCTGCCCGTATCGTCCGATGTGGTACGGCTCGATTCGGGCTGCAGCATCTGTCCAGACGGCGGCGCGGTCGCTGTCGATACCAAGCTCACCGGCTGCACGGGCAGCAGCTGAGAGAATCTCGCGGCTCACAGCGTTGGCGTATGTAGTGCCGCGGTTGATAGTGCCGTGCTCGGGCGAGTAGGAGGGGTTTGCGCAGAGATAATCGCCTACGCTGTCGAGCAGCGCCAGAGCGAAGTCGGCGCTCTCGCTTATAATCGGATAGCCTTTGTCGGCCAGCCATTGCTTGTCGAGTGTGAAGAGGTAGTATTCCCACAGTTGCGTGGCAAGCCACGGGCCGGCCGAAGGATTGTAGTTCCAACTCATCTCGGCAGCGTTGAGCGGCGCCGTGAAACCGAATATATTGCCCGATATGGCCGCTGTCCAGCCCGGAGCGTTGTAATAGGCTTGAGCGGTGCGGCGGCCGGGCACCACAAGACTTTCCACATAGTCGGCAAACGGCTCGAAGCACTCTTCGAGATTGCAGGGGAGCGCGGGCCAGTAGTTCATCTGCACGTTGATATTGTTATGGTAGTCGACGCGCCATGGGCCATCGATATTGTTATGCCACAGACCCTGCAGGTTAGCGGCCGGAGCTCCGGGGCGCGACGAGGCGATGAGCAGGTATCGGCCGAAATTGTAGTAAAGTTCTTCGAGAGATGGGTCGGACGCACCGGCGCGGTAGCGGGCAAGGCGCTCGGGTGTCGACAGTTGCTCTGTCGACGTGGTGTCGCTGCCGAGCCAGATGCTGTTGCGGTTGTAGAGAGCTGTATAGTCGGCGACATGTCGCTCAAGCAGCGTGGTATATCCCAGTGATGCGGCGTGATAGAGAGCCGAACTTACTTCTGCGCGAGGATCGCGGCCGTCGTAGTAGGCATTCGCATCGTGGAGATCCGGATCGGGATTCATCCGGTAGTTGGTGGCGGCAGCTATCATTATGGTGATGTCGCGGCTGTCCTGCCTGTCGATACGGTTTTCACCCATAGCCCACTGCATCCCGTTGGAGGGGAGTGCGCCGTAGAAAATGCGCGGAAGAGTTGCCGTGGAATCGCACGCATGGGGGAGCAAGGTATTGACGCTGATGCGCTGAGGCAGATTAGACTGATAGCGCATTACCAGTACGCTGTCGGGATAGGATATGAAATAGGTACGGTGATACTCTCCCTCGCCGCAGTTGAAACTCACGTGCATGGTGGCGTCGCTCAGATCGAGCCATTGGCGGTAGTCGGTGATATTGTCGGTGTCTATGTCGGTCACTACTGTCAGTTCCGACATCATAGTGTATGTGCCGAATAGATTGCGGTCGTAGGCCACGGTGCCGGTGAATGCAGTGCGAACTATAGAGTCAGCTTCATGTTTTCGACCCTCTCGCAGCAGTTGGCGCACGTGGTCGAGCGTCTCCGGCGACACCGTGCGGTTCATGGCCCAGTAGGCTTCGGGATCTACGCCGGGGCCTCCCATCCAGAGCGATTTTTCATTTATGATGATTCGCTCCATTCCAGGGTAACCGGCTACGGTGGCACCCAGAGCGCCGTTGCCTATCGGGAGCGAACGTCGCTCCCAGGTGGAGTCGGGATTGTTGATACTCCAGCTGAAATCGTTGCGCTGCCAGATGGCAGAGCCGGGGTCATCGGTGGCGGGGCTGTTGAATGATATGATGTGTGAGCGGCTCCAGATGGCGGGAGCACATATTAATAAAAGGAGGGTGGTTGGTATAATGTGTCGCATAATATCGCAAAGCTATAAAATATCGTGGATTTATGCTAACTTTGTGAAAAATATTAAGTACCCATGACCAATTTTCATGACCTTATAGTAGCCCGGCGCAGTATTCGGCGCTATACTTCCGACCCCATCGACCCGTCGGCTGTGAAACTGATTCTCGAAGCCGGCCTGCTGGCTCCCACATCCAAGAGTGCGCGCGACTGGCAGTTTGTGGCTGTAGAAGATGCCCATTCCCTCCAACTCCTTGCGCAGTGCAAGCCGCTCGGCGCGCATCCTATCGCCGGTTGCAAACTCGCTATCGTGGTGCTCGGCAATCCGGAACTCTCCGATGCCTGGGTAGAGGATGCCTCGATAGCGGCTTCATATATGCAGCTTCAGGCTGCCGATCTCGGTCTCGGCTCCTGCTGGATTCAGATACGCAACCGCTTCTCGGCCGACGGAAATCCCGCCGAAGAATATGTGCAGCAGCAACTTCTGATTCCCGACACCCTCCCGGTGCTCTGCATCCTCACGCTCGGTCATCCGGCCGAAGAACGCAAGCCGCAGAATGTCGACAAGCTCCTCTGGGAGCGCGTGCACATAGGGCAATGGAAGGGTTGATTAAGCTCCCGCCGCTGCGCGCCGTAGTGATCGGTTCGGGCAATGTGGCTTCGGCGTTGGCTCCCGCACTCGAGGAGGCCGGAGCCATTGAAGTCATGACAGTATGTAGTCCCACCCTGTCGCATGCCGAAGAACTCGCGGGAAAGTTGCATGGTGCCGTGGCGGTGAATGATCTGTCGCTGATACCGGCTGCCGCGCAACTTTATCTCGTGTCGGTGACCGATGATGCTCTTGCCGATGTCGCAGCGAAGGCTCCGCGCGCTGCTGGTGCCGTTTGGCTTCATACCTCCGGCGGTGTGGATGCGTCGGTGCTATCGCCCCTATCGCCAAACTATGGCGTGCTGTATCCACTGCAGACCTTCTCCAAGGGTCGGCATACGGATTTTAATACCATACCTGTATTCGTGGAAGGGGCTACGGTTGAGGCTCTCGACGTGGCCGAACGGCTTGGCGAGGCTCTGAGCGAGGATGTGCGTGTGGCCGATGGCGATACGCGTCGCAAACTTCATGCTGCCGCGGTGTTCGCCTGCAATTTTACCAACCACATGTATGCAATAGCCTCCGATATACTTCGTCGTGAGGCGGATGCCGACCTTTCGGTGCTGCGGCCGTTGCTCGAAGAGACTCTTGCCAAAGCTCTGTCGATGCCTCCGGCTGATGCGCAGACGGGGCCGGCGCGGCGTCGCGACACACGGGTGATGGAGCGCCACATGGCGTTGATTCAGCCCGATGAAGCGTACTTGTATAAAATATTGTCAGATTCCATAATGAAGCGATATGAGCAACATTAACTATGACTTGCGGAAAATCCGTGGAGTGGCATTCGACGTCGACGGAGTGCTCTCCCCCTCGACCATCGCTCTCAGCCCAGAGGGCGAGCCGTTGCGCATGGTCAATATCAAAGACGGCTACGCGATGCAGCTTGCCGTGAAGTGCGGCCTGCAGCTCGCCATAATATCAGGCGCTTCGAGCAGTGGGGTGGAAGTGCGTTATCGCGGACTCGGCGTGCAGTCGGTCAATATGGGCGCATCCGTAAAGACTGAAGTACTCCACCGGTGGATGGAGAGCTGTGGCCTCAACCCCGAGGAGGTAGCCTTTGTTGGCGACGACGTGCCCGATCTGCCTGCAATGGCTGAAGTGGGACTGTCGGTTACACCTCACGACGGTTGCCCGGATGCACGTGCGGCTGCTCTGTATATCTCGCCGGTTGCCGGGGGCTACGGTGTGGCCCGCGATCTGTTGGAGCAGATACTCCGCGCGCAGGGAAAATGGATGTCGGATCAAAAAGCATTCGGATGGTGATCGACAGGCTCAAAGATTACGATATAATTCTTGCGAGCGGTTCGCCCCGCCGCCGCGAGATTCTGGCGATGACCGGTTTGCCGTTTCGTGTCGATACCTCCGTAGAGGTCGACGAGACATATCCCGACACTCTTCCCGTGGAGGAAGTAGCCGAATATCTTGCCCGCAAGAAGTGTGAAGCTCACGCGCTAAATCTGCCACCGCGTACGCTCGTCATCGCGGCCGATACCGTGGTGATAGCCGACGGCCGCATTCTCGGCAAGCCGGCTGATGAAGCGGATGCCCGGCGGATGCTCGCTGCGTTGGCCGGACGCACGCATATCGTAGTGACCGGTGTGGCGG
>CAMWUX010000005.1 GCA_947177605.1 uncultured Porphyromonadaceae bacterium | reverse complement strand
GTGTGTAGATCACTGAGGCCTGCACGAGAAATGTGTTTTCGAGAGCATAGGATCGCTCGGGCAGGGCGCGTATCTGGCGGAATAGCTGCCCCAGGTAGTCGATCACCATATCGCCGGGCGAATTGCTCACCATATAGCGGCAGATGGTGAAGAGCACCACCACTTTCTTATATAGGTCGTCGGTGCCGTTGGCGCGTTCGCGTATCGCTTCATGCACTTTGCGTTGCTGGGTGGAGTCGGCGTCGGATGTAAATTCGTTCATCACCTTCTGCACGCGCAGATAGGTGAGCGTATTGTCGCGGTCGGTAGTCTGCGGCTTCTTCTCGGCTATGTTGATGAGTTCCTGTATCTTTTCTGACTGCCCGCTCTGGTATGTGGCTATTGCGGAACTAAGGCGGCGCATCACGTCGTATTGCGTCTCGCGGTCGGATGTGCGCAGGGCCGTGCGCAGTAATTCCTGGCCTACATCGACTTTGTCTTTAGCGCTCGACAAGTCGAAGAGGTCATAAAGGAGAGGGATACTGTCGGCTGTGGTCTGTGTCTGTGACAGCACAGTCGAAATACTGTCGATCAGAAAGGTACGCCTTTCCTTGCTCATAGCTTGCATGGGAGAGGCCTGAGTGAGCGCCCATAGGGCAATTACGAAATAGATTAATCTGCGCATATCTCTTTTTGGCGTTTACGGCAGGGTGTGGTTAGTCCTTCGCCGCTAATACGCTTCAAAGTTATGAAAAATATTCCGAATTTAGCAATATCCGACACGCACGCGCGTTATTTACTGTGAGGTACCCTCGTAGTGAGGGCACCCTTGTCATCGTAATACCACGCAAGATCTTATATGAAATCAATCATAATCCGCCTGCCGCGCATCGCCATGATAGCCGTTGCCGCAATCATAGGCCTGATGCCGGCCCGCGCTTTCGAAAGTGATACTTACTCCTCCGGCTCCGTCCTTGCCCAAGGTCATTGGGTTAAGGTCTCCGTGGCCGAGACGGGCGTCCATTTTATCCCGGCGTCGTCGCTGCGCAGCTGGGGGTTCTCCGATCCGTCGAAGGTGAAAGTCTACGGCTGCGGAGGCTCGCCGATATCCAATACTCTCTCCAAAGCCAACTATGTGGATGATCTGCCGCAGGTGCAGTCTCACGCCACTTCCTCGGGTATCTACTTCTATGCCGTGGGCGTCAACACGCTTACCGCGACAGGATCCAACTTCGTCTATTCGCTCAATCCGCACACCAACGAGGGCTACTATTTCCTCACGGCCGACGGTGATCCCGAATCGGCTCCTGCCCGCGTGGAGTCGGAAGGCTCGCTCAATACTCAGGCAGAGCCCGTCACTACGTTCACCTGCCCCATTCAGCATGAGAAAGATCTCACTACGATATCTCAGAGCGGTCTGTCGTTTTTAGGCGAGGACTTCCGCTATAATCAGTCGCAGACGTTTGACTTTCAGTTACCCGACTATGTGGAGTCGACCCCGGTATGGACCCGCACTGTGTTTGTGGCGAATTCAGGGGCATCAGGCACTCTCGGTATTACTCTAAACTCCCAACCCACTACCGGAAATACTACCATACGCGCCACACCCGACGATGACTACGGTGTGCGCGTCACCGCCACCAAGACCTATCAGCCTGAAGGAGCCCTTTCCAATCTCAAGGTAGGTGTATCTTACCATCCGTCGGGTGTGGTGCAGGCCGCTCATCTCGACTATATCGCCGTGAACTATGAGCGCCATCTCCGCCTCCCCTCCCGCGGTCAGCTTCTTTTCCGGCTCAAGACCACCACTGCGGCAATAGGTGGCGCCGATCCGTCGGCAGTAAAGGTGTGGGATGTCACTTCTCCACTCGGTATCGTGGGGATGAATCTATCGGCATCGGCATCGGGAGCTTCGTTTACCAATCCATATTCCGGTACACGCTCTTATGTGGCGTGGAGCGAATCAATGACGCTTCCACAACCCAAGTATGTGAGCGCCGTGGCCAATCAGAATCTCCATGGCTATGACCGGTCGCCCGATATGGTCATCTTCACCACCCGCCAGTTTCAGGCCGAGGCCAACCGTCTGGCTGCTATCCACACTGCCGCTCCCGACAATATGGAAGTGTTCGTGGTAGTGCAGGATCAGGTATTCAATGAATTTTCATCCGGCAGTCCTGATCCGGGAGCGTTCCGCAAGATGCTCAAGATGTTCTACGACCGAGGTGCTGAAGCGGGTCGCCCGCTACGCTACGCAGTGCTCTTCGGCCGCCCAACTTTCGACAACCGCAATATCACCGGCCTCATACCTTCCGATAAGGAGCCGGTGATGCCTACATGGCAGACCGACGAAGGTGTCATTGAGTCCGGATCATATACCTCCGACGACATATTCGCCATGCTTGCCGATAACTCCGGCTCTCAGCTTGGTTCCTCCAGATTGTGTATCGCGGTAGGTCGTATTCCAGCCCGCAATGTCAATCAGGCGCGTACGTATATCGATAAGCTCATCGCCTATAATAACAACAATCTCTATACCCAGTGGAAAAACAATGTGCTGCTGATGGCCGACAACGGCAACGACGGCGTGTTTATGGATCACTCCGAGGATTTTCAGTCGGAACTCGCTGCGACTGAAAACGGTAGCCGACTGGTGTACAACAAGGTATATATCGACGCATTCAATATCCAGAACGGTGTGTGCGCGCAGGGTCGCGAACGATTCCGTCGTCTCATTCAGGATGGTGTGATGTGGTGGAACTATGTGGGCCACGGATCCCTCAATCTGCTTTCGGCAGAGAATATCTGCACCAATGCCGATATCAACAATATGTATAATAAGCATTGGCCTGTGTTTTTCGGCGCCACTTGCTCCTTCTCCCACTGGGACGGCTCGGCTATGAGCGGCTCCGAGATTCTGGCATTCAACCCCGACGGCGGAGTCATTGCCTCGATATGTCCTACCCGAAAGGCTCGTATTGCCGACAATGGCGTACTTGCCAAAGCGATGGGCACATATCTGCTCAATACCGACGATAACGGCAATATATTCACGGTGGGAGAGTCGCTTATCGCAGCTAAAAACACATTGCTTTCCGCTTCGTCAAGCGTTAGCACCAATAAGTTGCGCTATACGCTACTGGGTGATCCCGCCATGCGGCTTACCCTTCCTGACAATACTCTATCCCTGGCGACAATCAACGGCGAACCTGTAGATCCCGAAGCGCAGGTCACCATCATGGCCCGTCAGCGCGTAGTATTCTCCGGTTCGGTGCTCGGTCCCGACGGTGAGCCTGTGCCCGACTTCAACGGCACACTCTCAGTCACCCTTTACGATGCCGAATACTCCACTACATCGCAGGGCAAAGCTGCAAACGGAACAAGCGGAAAGGCCGTCACTTTCGAAGAGATGGGCTCCAAGCTGTATGCCGGAGCCGGTACTGTCAAGGATGGTGTGTTTACCGCTGTGGTGGAAATGCCCTCCGACGTCAGCGACAACTTCCGCCCGGCCACCCTCAATATGTATGCCGTGGCCGACGACGGCCGTCAGGCAGCCGGCGCCAACCGCGACTTTTACGTCTACGGCTATGACTATGAGGCTGATGCCGACGACACTCCTCCCACGATCGAATATGCTTATCTCAACCACAAGTCGTTCACTCCCGGCGGTATCGTCAATGAGGAGCCCACGTTCATAGCCCGAGTGTCGGACGACGTGGCCATCAATATGTCAGTAGCCGGTATCGGCCATCAGATGAGTCTCAAGCTCGACGATCGCCGCACCTATTCCGATGTGCCTCTTTACTTCTCTCCCAGCACCGACGGTACTCCTTCCGGTACCGTGGTATATCCTTTGGGTGAGATCTCCGAAGGTAATCACACCCTTGCCTTCCGCGTGTGGGATGCCGCCGGCAATTCCACTACTCATCTGCTTGAGTTCTACGTGCAGCCCGGCGCAGCTCCGGAGATCTTCGACATCTATCCCGATGCAAGCCCGGCCACCGATCGTGCCAACTTTTATATCACTCACAATCGTCCCGATGCCCAGATGTCGGTCAATCTCGACATCTACGATATGGGCGGCCGCCACATCTGGACCTCGACGCAGACCTCGCGTAGCGACCTCTGGCTATCGTCGCCAATAACCTGGGATCTCTGCGACTTCTCCGGCCGACGTGTACCTCGCGGCATCTATCTCTACAAGGCTACCGTGAAGATCGACGGCAAGGAGATCACGACACCGGCCAAACGTATCGCTGTCACAGCCCCTTAACCACTGACATCTTATTTCCGCACACTAATTTTTGGCCGTTTACAGATTATTCTGTAAATTTGACCAAACACTAACGCTATGGAGAAATATCTCGTGTCGGCCTTGAAATACAGGCCTTCGACTTTCAGCACCGTCGTGGGGCAGAAGTCGCTCACCACCACGCTTAAAAATGCCGTGGCGGCCAAGCGGCTCGCTCACTCCTACCTCTTCTGCGGAAGCCGTGGTGTGGGTAAGACCTCGTGTGCCCGAATATTCGCAAAGACCATCAACTGCCTCAACCCGACGGCCGATGGCGAAGCGTGCAATGAGTGCGCGTCGTGTCGCGCCTTCAACGAAGGCACTTCGATGAATATCATAGAACTCGACGCCGCGTCAAACAACGGCGTCGACGATATGCGTGCACTGATAGAGCAGGTGCAGGTACCCCCGTCGACAGGCAACTACCGCGTGTTTATAATCGATGAGGTGCACATGCTCTCGCAGCAGGCTTTCAATGCTTTCCTCAAGACTCTTGAGGAGCCGCCGTCGTATGTGATATTCATTCTCGCCACTACTGAGAAGCATAAGATTATCCCTACTATCCTGTCGCGCTGCCAGATATTCGACTTCCACCGCATCACCATTCAGGATATGGTGGATCATCTGGCTATGGTGGCTGAGCGAGAGGGGATAGCTTACGAGCGGTCGGCGCTCAATGTGATAGCCTCCAAGGCTGAAGGTGCCATGCGCGATGCCCTTTCGATATTCGATCAGGTGGCTGCATCGTCGGGGCGCAATATCACCTATGCAAGTGCCATCGAGAACCTCAATGTGCTCGATCATACTTACTACCATCGGTTGCTTGACGTGATTCTCGCCGGCGACATACTTCAGAGCTGGCTTATATATAAGGAGATTCGCGACAACGGCTTCGACTCGCTCTTCTTCATCAACGGGCTCGCATCCTATATGCGCGACCTGATGGTGGCCCGCGACCCTTCCACGCTCTGCCTCATAGAGGCGACCGACGAGGTCAGGCAGCAGTATGCGGCCATCGCCGCCAAGTGCACGCCTGAATTCCTTTATCGGGCGATGAACCTCTGCAATGAGGCCGATCTTAACTTCCGCACGTCGTCAAACAAGCAGTTTCTCATAGAGCTTACGCTCGCCAAACTATGCCAACTGCTCAGCCCCTCCCCCAGCAATAGCGGCAACGGAGAGGGGCAGTTGAAACCGATTGCCGCTCCCGATCAGGCTAAAGCAGCTCCTGCAGCCGCTCCGGTCGCTACGCCGGCTGTGGCTCCGAAACCCGTTGCGACACCTGTTACGCCCCCTGTCGCAACTCCGGTGTCAAGACCGGCGGCCGCTCAGGCTCCGAGACCATCTGCTCCGGCAGGCCGCCCGTCGCTGCGTACGCCCAAGATCTCGATCAATCATTCGGCACAGCAGCAGGAGCAGTCCGCTCAGACTCCCGCTTCGAATGCGTCGGCTAGGCGTACCGCCGGCTTCAATCCGCATCAGTTGTCGGAGGCCTGGAATGCTTTCATTGCCGAGAATCCGAAGGCTCATATCCTGGTCAACACAATGCGTGCGTCGCAGCCTGCCGATCTGCAAGGCAATACCTTCACCGTGACGGTGCAGAATCAGATGCAGGCTCAACTCATGCACGAGTCGCGTCCTCAGATACTCGCGTCGCTCCACGACCGTCTGTCAAACGATATGGTAGACTTCATCGTAAATATCAACGCCGACGCTGATCCACGCCATACGCTGAGCGAGAAGGATCTGCTCGATACGATGACGACCGACTATCCGCATCTCGGCGAACTCATATCCACACTCAATCTTCGATTATCCTGACATCAATCACCAAGATATCATGCAACGCTTATATTACTTACTGATTGCAACAATCCTCTTACTGACGGCTTCGTGCAGCCTTACCTCGGGCGAAGTGGTCGATAACCTCCGCGATGCGGAGCAGGCTATAGCCCGCGGCGATATGAAGGCTGCCCAGAGCGCCGGCGACTATATTCTCGGCGATGAAAATTTCAGCGGTCTATCAGCCAGCCAGCTCGCCCGCCTGTCGATGGTGTATATGCAACTCGCCGACAGTGTGGATCAGACATCCAATATCCGGAAAGCCGCCGATCTCTACGACCGCGCTCAGTCGCTTGATGCCGACTCAGCCGCCGAGGTCTACAACAATTTGCCCCCGGATCAGCTGCAATACTACGCCGCTATGTCGGAATACAGTGCCAACCGCAAGTCGCCTGTGTCGCTCGACAGCCTCCCGGAGGAGGATGAGGCGATGGAGCTTAACCTTGACACCTTACCCTAAGTATATGAATTGGCAGGATCAACTCGCGTCGCTGCGCTCCTCTCTGCCCGAGGGTGATGCGCCTGCTCCCGCTCCAGAGTCCGAGACATCGATTCCGGTGCAACATCTTCATATAAGGTATGAGCGCAAGGGGCGCGCCGGCAAACCGGCCACGATAATCGGCGGGTTCACACTCCCGCCCGAGCGGATGGCCGAGCTCGCAGCCGATCTCAAGAAGAGTATCGGTGTAGGCGGCTCCTGGCGCGACGATGAAATATTGCTGCAGGGCGACTGCCGCGAAGCGGCTGCCCGCCTGCTGCGCTCACATTCGCATAAAGTGAAGTAGATGCTCAGTATCTATAAGGCATCGGCCGGATCGGGCAAGACGTTCACTCTGGCCTATCAGTATATCAAGCTCCTGCTCGCCCGCAAGGATGAGAAGGGGCGCTGGCATCTCGATAAGGGCAGACGCGGCCGTCACCGCAATATTCTCGCCGTGACCTTTACCAACAAGGCTACTGACGAGATGAAAAGCCGAATAATCCACGAGCTGGCTCTGCTTGCCGGACGTGTGGAGGGGTGGACCGATGATGTGCCATACCGCGCGATGCTCATTTCCGAGCTCGGATGCTCGGATTCCGAATTGCGTAAGGCTGCCGATGCGGCGCTGCATAATCTTCTCTTCGACTTCCAATATTTTCAGGTCAGTACCATCGACTCCTTCTTTCAGACCATACTCCGCACATTCGCCCGCGAAGTGGATCTGCCGGGCGACTATGAGATAGATCTGAACAATGAGATGACGATACGTCAGGCGGTCAACGATATGTTTGCCTCGCTCGCCGAGCGCTCCGATAGTGATACGCGTCTGCTTATCAGTTGGATCACAGCGTATATGCGGGAGCGTATACGGGCCGGGGAGTCGGCCGCGATCTTCAACAGGCAGTCGCAGGGCAATTCGCGTATTGTAGGCTTCTTCAGCAGTCTGCTCAACGAATCGCTTGCCGACAAGCTCGATGATATGCGTGCCTACTTCGTGGACATGACCCGTATACGTAGTTTTGCCGCTGCGCTCAATGCATCGGAGGAGCGTATACTCGATGGGGTGAAGGAGGCTGGTCGCCGGGTGCTCGATCTGGTAGAGGCCCGTGGATATACGGCGCCCAACAAGCTGCGCCTCGACAGCAATGCCTATAAGGCTTTCAGCCGTATGGCCGAGACGGGACAGTCGTCGAGCACCATTCCGCCGAAGGTGTTTGCCGGCGATAAGTCGCCCTATATCGGTGCTCTTGCCAAGTATCTGGAGCAGAATCCCGACGTTGAGCTCGAGGGCGCTGTGATGGAAGCGTGCCGGCGCGATGTGGAATCCCGCCCGGCGCTTGAAGCTATCGACCTCACGCGCTCCAATCTTTTCCATCTCGGTCTCTTCGGCCGTATGCTCACTCAGATAGAGGATCTGCGTACCGATGCCAACACGATGCTCCTGTCTGATACCACGAGCCTGCTGCGCGGTATCATTTCCGACGATGAAGCACCATTTGTCTATGAGCGCGTAGGTGTGCGCATCAAGCATTTCCTTATCGATGAATTTCAGGACACATCACGAATGCAGTGGGAGAATCTGCGCCCGCTGCTTGCCGAAGGTATATCCAAGGGTGCCGACTCGCTCATAATCGGCGACGTGAAGCAATCGATCTACCGCTGGCGCTATTCCGATCCTTCGCTGCTCAATACCGAAGTGGCCGGGACGTTTGCCTCGCGCTCGCAGACACTCGGCAGCGAACCGGGCCAGAATACCAACTACCGCAGTTCGGCCACGGTGGTCAATTTCAACAACGAGCTTTTCCAACTGATGTCGTCGGCTCTCGGATTTGACCGTGAGTATGCCAACGTAGTGCAGCAGATCCACCGAATAGATCAGCCCGGCTACATTGATCTACTCCGGTTACCCAAGGATCTTGATTCCGATGAGCGCTCCGAAATAGCTCTCGCCAATATGATGCAGGGTATAGTGCGACAGATCGGTTCCGGTCGCCGTCCGTGCGACATAGCCATACTTACCTATACCCACAGCGAGGGAGCGGAAGCGATCCGATATATAATGCAGCACAGCGCGGAGCATCCCGAACTGAAAGGCGTCACCGTGATATCCGACGATGCCATGCTGCTCGGTGAGTCCACTGTGGCGAAGATGATTGTCAACATCATGCGCTTCGTGTATCTGGCTGCCGAGACGGTAGCCGATCCCGAAAGTCCGAAGCCCCGGAAGAGTCAGCGCCGCCTGATCCGTCAGCTTACCTATCGCTATCATCACTACCTCACCTCGGGTGGACTATCGCCCGAAGAGGCTCTGCGTCAGGCTCTGCACAGTGCTTCCGATCCGGGACTCGACTATGCCGAACTCGCTTCGATGACTTCGCTTGATACTTTCAATCTCCAGTCGCTTGTTGAGCAGATTATCGAGCGATATATAATCCCGTTTGAAGAGGGTCATCTTGCTAAAGAGCAGAATCTGTATATAAGCGCGTTTGTGGATGCTGTGGCCGACTTCTGCGCCGTAGGCACTCCCGATCTTCGCTCATTTCTGCAGTGGTGGGACACTACCGGCTATAGGTCGGAGGTGAGCGCTCCCGCACAGGACAATGCCATAAGGGTGATGACCATCCATAAATCGAAAGGTCTGGAATTCCCTTGTGTCCATATCCCCTTCTTCCGCCGTCCGTTGGTAAAGTTCAAGAATCCTGAGTGGTTTCCGACCGGCGGTCGTTTCCTCGATATCGACCCTGCGGTGGTGCCCCCGCTCATACCGGTGTGTCCACGACTTTCCATGATGGGTACTATCTTCGAACCACGCTTTAAGGCGCGTGTGGCCGAGCAGGAGATGGAATCGCTCAACTTGGCATACGTGGCTTTCACGCGTGCCGGCTCCGAACTATCGGTGTGCTTCACGGAAGGCGCCGACGGTACTACTGAGGCTCTGCTTTCGGCCACAGTCGATACTATGGCGTGGGATGCAGTAGAGGAGGATCCGGATAATGACGGCATACGCCGCTTCGTGATAGGAATGCCTACCGAACCGGGCGTGAGGAAGGTGAAGGCTGCCAAAGTAACCGATCCCGACGACACGATGGCCATGCCTGCCTATACTACGGAGTCGCGTGCGGAATTGTGGCGGGATCTTAAGATTGAGCGTGATCTTGACTTCTATGATCCGCGTGACCATGGTACGCTGCTACACAGCATACTCCAGCACATACAGCATCGCCGAGATCTCTCAAAGGCGATACGCCGCGCAGTGTATCTCGGGCGTATTCCGGCCGATGAGGCTCCGGAGGCGGAGCGTCTGCTCGCATCTCGTCTTGACGCCGTGGCTGACCGCCATTGGTTTGAGGGTTATGATTGGGTGCTCAACGAGCGTCGGATACTCCATCCCGACGGCGAAGTGTCGCGTCCGGATCGTGTGGTGTGCCTGCCCGATGGTTCGGTCGCAGTGATTGACTATAAGTTTGGCGACGAGCATATCAAGGCTCATTCGCGCCAGGTGAGGTCATATATGGATATGCTTGCCGAGACGGGTCTTAAGGATATCAGAGGCTATATCTGGTATGTAGTATCGGGGCGGATCGTGGAGGTGTGACGAGAAGGATTAGTATTTGCGCATCGTTATAGTCACGCCTCGCTCCGTTGTGACGATGAGTTGCTTAGATGTGAGCTTGTCAATGGTGTAGCTGATCACCACCTCTCCGGTATAATCCTCCGTATCTTCGGGCAGAGTGATACCCCAATGATTGAGGTATCTTGTAGATGCTTTGGGAAACTGCAGCGTGAAATCAGTCTCGTTGTAGGTGAGATTGCCGTTCAGGTAGCCGTTGCCGTTCTGCCGGAGCATTACCACATGGCGGTTGAAGCAATAGTAATAGTCGTGGTTCGATTCCTCGACTGTGCCGTCGGGGTATTCGATGGTGAGTATCTGCCACATCCCGGAGAAGTCGCCGTGGAGCGGGAGTTTGCGGCACGATGATGTGCCGAGCAGTATGATTATTGCAGTGAGTATGGGGAATATCTTTTTCATAATCAGAACCATCCGGTTTTACAAATAGTGAGTTGGGCACCGAAGCTGCCACCGAGCAGATTACCGCCGTCGGCACCCAGGCCAAGGCAGGCGGCCCAGCCCTTGAACTTCGCGGGACTGTAGGTGAGTTCAAGCAGGCCGTTGAAGTTGTGCATCACGTTGCGAATCGGGTAAGAATATGAGCCCCAACTTCTTGTGTAGGTAAGCAGTACGCGGTAGTCAAGGTCTCTGTGAGGCTTGCCACGCAGTCCGAGGTGATGTCCCTTGATGCGGTTGTGGCGGAAATACAGCGATCCGTCGGTATTGTAGATGGGAGATATGAGCAGGGGATTACCTATGCCCATGCCCCATTGCTGCCAGTTGGCGTAAAACACATTATTATAATAGTCGTCGGCGCCGCTTACTTGCTCCGGAATCTCGGTGGTGTAGTCCCAATATACGGCTCCCGACTGGTCGCGTGTGTTAATGTATTCATACACTACCGAACTTATGAAGGGATTGGAGGGCAGATTGAATTGTACGCCGAGGAGCATGTCCTTCCACACATGGTCGAAGAGCATCATCGAGTGATCGTCGAAGTAGTGCTCGTAATACAGTCGCGCACTCCACTCGGAATTGGGCACCCATGCCAAAGCCGCCGTCCATTGCCCCAGCTGATTGCCGAGGATATTGGTGGTCTCTCCTGCGTGGTCCGGATCGTTGGGATTACCGCCGCTCATCGGCACAATGACTTTGAGCCAGTCCTTCCATCCGGACGGATACTTCACGGCGTAGTATTCTTGCGTGGCCTGGTTCCAGGTCATTGTGGTGCCGCCAAACTGGCACCCCATCTCTATGCCTCCCTCGAAAAGCAGTGGAAAACGCTCGGAGTTACCTCCGCGCAGGAAGAGGCCTTTGGAGTGGAACAGTTCGTGCTGAGTATACTTATTGTGGGTCGGACGGGCGTAATTGCGAGCCCATCGCGAGTCGGTGAAGCAGCCGAATGAGAAGTAGCCTTTTACGGCCAGCCATTTGTTGGTATAAGGGACCCATTCCCACTTTGGCATTTCGAGGCGGACCTGCGGTATGGGGCGTGCGTTGGGCGAAAACACCATATCACCCGACGAAAGAGCCGGATCCACCACTCCGCTTACCCACTGCTTGGCACCGGCCATAAGGCTGAGCGAGCGGTAGCGCACCTCGCCGTAGAGTTGCTGTATCACGAATTTTGAGGTGTAGCCTACCGCACCGGCAAGATCTACTCCGAATCCCCAGGAAAAGCGGGTGTCGGTGTCCGTGTGGCGTATAAGGCCACCACGGATATAGCCGTTCTCCTTCTTGATTGACGATAGACCGAAGTGATTGGCAGCAAGCCAAAAAGGATTGTGTGCACCGGTAGCGACACCTGCCTGCACAAGTCCGAAATATTGATAATGCGGTTTCTCGGTCCCGGCATATTCGGTTACGCTGTCGGACGTAAGTTGAATGCTTTCCTCTACCACTACGAGAGTGGAGTCTGTCGTCTGAGCTACTGCCGGCAATAGGGCGCCTAATAGGGCGATAGCGGTGATGAATTTGTGCATGTCAATAGAGTTGCATTTCGTTGAGCCGGCATCCGCGGAGGAAGTCGGCGGTAGGCATACGGCGTTTGCCGGGAGCCTGCAAGCTTAGTATTTCAAGTTGATGATCAGCGCAGTCAACGAACAGGCGTCCGTCGGTAATACGCACACGACCCGGCTCTGTTGCCGGCCTGTCGGTGAGTGCCGATGCGAATATCTTGAGTGTGCCTGCTTCGACACCGTCGGCGCGCAACAGGCTCCATGCTGCCGGAGCGGGCGATAGTCCGCGTATCAGATTGCGAATATCCGCGGCTGGGCTGTTCCAGTCGATGTGGCAGGTGTCTTTGAATATCTTCGGAGCGGGAGTTGGCTGTTCGTCGCCGGCAAGCTCGGACTGAGGTGTGGCGGTAAGGTTGCCGGCGAGAATACGATCAACTGTCGAAACGGTAAGCTCGGCACCGAGAACCATCATGCGGTCGTGCACCGAGCCGGCATCCTCGTCGTCGGCTATCGGCATACGGCAGCGGTCGATCACGTCGCCGGTGTCGATCTCGTGCTTGAGGAAGAAGGTGGTGACCCCGGTCTCCCGATCTCCGTTAATCACCGCCCAGTTGATGGGTGCTGCACCGCGGTAGCGCGGCAGTAGCGATCCGTGGAGATTGAATGTGCCGAGGCGAGGCATCTGCCATACGGCCTCCGGGAGCATACGGAATGCGATGACTATAAAGAGATCGGCTCCTATCGCGCTCAACTCGGCGAGGAATGTCTCATCCTTAAGCCGCTCCGGCTGGAGCACTGGTATTCCGACTTCGAGGGCATAGCGCTTCACGTCGGACTGACTCAGATGCTTTCCGCGACCGGCGGGCTTATCGGGCATAGTCACAACGGCAGCCACATTATAGCCTCCATCTATGAGTGCGCGAAGAGAGGCTACTGCAAATTCGGGAGTGCCGAAAAAGACTATTTTGAGATCTTTCTTTTCCATAATTAATGCAAAAGTAATAAAATTTTTTAATTAGAGCCTATAAGCATCTTGTCGTATCGGCAGAAGATTGTAATTTTGCAGTATTACACAATGAAGAATATCTCCTTCCATGAAATCATTCGTCCTAAATTTATGTATCAGTAGCGCTCTCTGCGCTTCTGCCGCCGTAGAACCCGTGGACTACGTCAACACTCTGGTAGGCACTCAGTCGAAATACGAACTATCGACAGGTAATACCGTGCCGATCGTCACTATGCCCTGGGGCATGAACGGCTGGATTCCCCAGACCGGAAAGATGGGCGACGGATGGTCATATACCTACGATGCCGACAAGATCGTGGGCTTTAAGCAGACTCACCGCCCCTCGCCGTGGATCAACGACTACGGCCAGTTTTCACTGATGCCTGTCACCGGCACTCCCGTATTCGATGAGTCGCAGCGAGCAAGCTGGTTCTCTCATAAGGCAGAGAAGGCTACCCCTTACTATTATAGTGTATATCTGGCAGATCACGATATCACAACCGAATTCGCTACCACCGAGCGCGCTGTGGCGTTCCGCTTCACTTTCCCCGAGGCAGACCTATCCACCGTTGTGATCGATGGGTTCAACGATGGCTCATCGGTGACTGTCGACCCGGCAGCCCGTCGTATCACCGGTTATACTACAAAGAATTCAGGCGGTGTGCCCGACAATTTCAAGAACTATTTCGTGATCGAGTTCGACACACCCTTTACCTATACCGCTTCAGTGCTCGACAGCGTGATCTCCACCGCGTCGCTCTCGGCCACCGGCAACCATGCCGGTGCAATCGTGGGCTTCCCCACAAAGCGCGGCCAGCAGGTCAACGCCCGCGTGGCTTCCTCCTTCATCAGCCCCGAGCAAGCACTCCAGAACCTTAAGGAACTGGGCGACGGTAATTTCGACCGCGTGTGTGCCGAAGGCCGTGCCCGCTGGAACAAGGTGCTTTCCGTAGTCGAGATCGAACAGGATGCATCCGACGCCTTCCAGCTCGACCGCCTGCGCACATTCTATTCCAATCTCTACCACGCGTTGCTCTTCCCACATGCCTTCTATGAAGTGACTGCCGCCGGCGATATCATGCACTATAGCCCCTACAATGGCGAGGTGCTTCCCGGATATATGTTTACCGACACCGGCTTTTGGGATACTTTCCGTGCCCTCTTCCCGCTTGTCAATCTCTTCTATCCCGATGAAAGTGTGAAGATTCAGGATGGCCTGGTCAATGCCTATCTCGAAAGCGGCTTCCTGCCCGAATGGGCCAGCCCGGGTCACCGCGGCTGCATGGTAGGCAATAACAGCGCCTCCGTGGTGGCCGACGCCTATATCAACGGTATCCGTGGCTACGACTACGAGAAACTGTGGGAAGCAGTCACCTCCGGTGCTCATAAGGTACACCCCACAGTGAATTCCACCGGTCGCCTCGGCCATGAATATTACGACCGCCTCGGCTACGTTCCCTACAACGTAGGTATCAACGAAAGCGCTGCGCGCACGCTCGAATATGCCTACGACGACTGGTGTATCTATCAGTTCGGTAAGGCTCTCGGCAAGTCGACCAAAGAGCTTGCTCCCTATGCTCAGGCTGCCATGAACTATCAGAAGCTCTTCGATAAGGAACACAATCTGATGCGCGGCCGCAACGAGGACGGCACTTTCCAGTCGCCATTCAATCCGCTCAAGTGGGGCGACGCCTTCACCGAAGGAAACTCGTGGCACTACACATGGTCGGTATTCCACGACCCGCAGGGTCTGATCAATCTTATGGGTGGCGAAGAGCAGTTCAACACGATGCTCGACTCCGTGTTCAAACTTCCGCCTGTATTTGACGACAGCTATTATGGCTTCCCCATCCACGAGATCCGCGAGATGCAGATCATGAATATGGGCAACTATGCTCACGGCAACCAGCCCATACAGCACATGATCTACCTCTACAACTACTCCGGTGAGCCCTGGAAGACCCAGTATTGGGCCCGCGAGGTGATGAACCGTATGTACACTCCCAATCCCGACGGCTACTGCGGTGATGAGGACAATGGCCAGACTTCGGCATGGTACGTATTCTCCGCGCTCGGCTTCTATCCGGTAGCTCCAGCTTCCGGTGAGTTCGTGCTTGGCGCACCTCTGTTCAAGAAAGCCACGGTGCATCTGCTCAATGGCCACGATATCACTATCGACGCTCCCGCCAACTCCGATGCCAACCGCTACGTGGATGCGCTGGAGCTCAACGGCAAGCCATACGACAAGACTTACATCACATATCAGACACTCTTCGACGGCGCTACGCTCGACTATACGATGAGCGACAAGCCTAACACCATGCGCGCTACATCGGTAGAGTCCCGTCCCTACTCCTTCTCCACCTCGGCCGACGCGCCTAAGGTGAAGACCAAGAAATCCAAAAAGAAATGACAGACCGCTCCAACGATAGCAATCTCACATTGCTCGGCAACGGACATACCGACTACCCGTCGCAGTACGATCCGGCGATACTCGAGACATTCGACAACCGGCACCCCGACAACGAATATCTTGTTACCTTCAACTGCCCCGAGTTTACCTCGTTGTGTCCCATCACCGGAC
>CAMWUX010000004.1 GCA_947177605.1 uncultured Porphyromonadaceae bacterium | reverse complement strand
GAGGCTGCCCATACGCGCCGCATCTTCATTTTATCCATGGCGAAATGTTATAAACGCATCTCTCCATATATTCATGCTCAAAATTCACTTCTGATGATTGAATATATGTGTCCCTTCGACAGTCCAATCAACGTCAGCGCCAGGCACTTCAACATTCAATATTATT
Source organism: uncultured Porphyromonadaceae bacterium (assembly GCA_947177605.1). Taxonomy (GTDB): domain Bacteria; phylum Bacteroidota; class Bacteroidia; order Bacteroidales; family Muribaculaceae; genus Paramuribaculum. The sequence goes on along the minus strand of CAMWUX010000004.1, from coordinate 15,630 downwards.
TCCATTGCGTAAGCCGGGAGCGGAGCCTACAGATTGCGTAGCAATCCTGGCTCCGACAAAATTCAACATTCCTAATTCCCCATTTCTTGATTGGGCATTATGTATTATGCATTGTGAATTCCTCCGATTTATCCTCTGATTTGTGTATGTTTTAACAAAACGAATCATCAGATTTGTGTAGTTTTTATTACAAACTATCATCGAATTTGTGTAAATTTACACATTATCAATAAAATACCAACTGAGAGGAAAACTGTATTGCAAAAGTGAAAGCATCCGTTTTTCTCTCGCCGGATTCAAGCGCCAAAGCACTCTCTCCAATTAACCATTATTCGCCATCCCGTTCTACTTTCAGAATGGGCAGATCCTCGAGCCTTTATAGAAGACACATACTCTGCCCGCCATTGCGCTATCCGAGGACTTAGGCGTTGCGAGTGTCTACCCTCGTCAATGTCGGCCAAACAACCGAATGAAAACCAGCCAAACAACCGAATGGCCCATATTTTGGGGCGGTATGATGGGATTAACACATTTTTTTGCTACATTTGCACGCTATATCCAATCATTGCCTTACATTCGACAATCAATCCGAATAAAACCGAACCATAACGATATGAAAAAACATCTTCTCTTGCTCCTCACGTTGGCCGGCACAGTATTCTGTTCCTCAGCCCAGAACAAGATTTCTCTCACGGGTCTGTCTGTCCTTGATGAATTCAAGCAGAACGGCTACATATTGCCTCCTTCGGCAACTATGAGCTTTGATCGCGACTCCAACCCCGGCACGGCATTATTGCCTATGTCGACCTCCGCTCCTGAGACGGGCATTACATCAATCCCTGCATTTGTAGAACTCGAACCGGATGGTTCGGTCGAGTTGCTCGAGGAATTAGGCTTGACGATCAACGCCGACCTCGACGACATCGTAATCGTCAATCTGCCATTGGCACGTGCCGAAGAGATCGCCGCTCTTCCGTGGGTGAAGACGCTTGACTTCGGTGGCGTATCCACCCCTATGCTCAACTTCGCACGTCAACAGGGTAACGTCACCACCGTGCAGACAGGATTCAGCTACGACGGCAAGACGATGAGTTTCGATGGCACCGGTGTAGTGTGCGGAATGATGGATACCGGCCTCGACCCCAACCACATCAACTTCAAGAACGATGCCGGCGATATCCGCATCCAGCGCCTTTGGTGGATGAATTCAGACAATGGCTCCTCTCAGGAATACACCCCCGCCACCATACCCTCCTTTTCCACCGACAACGTAAATCAGACCCATGCCACACACGTGGCCGGAATCATCGGAGGTAGTTATAAAGGGGAATCATACTTTTATTCCATAAGTACTCCTGATGGCACCAGTGGCACAAATCATATCAATACACCCGGTAATATGCCCTACTATGGAGTTGCCACCGGAGCCGACTTGGCATTCGCAGCTGGAGATCTATGGGACGCTAATATCACAACCGGTGTTAATAATATTATTGAATATGCTAAATCAGTGGGTAAACCTGTGGTGGTGAACCTCTCTCTTGGTAGTACCACCGGACCGCACGACGGCACCGATTCCTACAGCAAAGCTCTGTCTAATCTCGGCAAAAAAGGCATCATCTGTATGTCGGCCGGCAACGACGGCGACGAGCCTATATCGATAGTCAAGACGTTTACTGCTACTGCAGCGGGCAGTTATATACTCACAGGCGTAGCTTATCCCCTCTCCGGTGTCATAACCGCCAATTATGCCAGTGGCGCCTTAGATATTTGGGGAAATAACGATGTGCCGCTTACCGTCCGAGTTGGTATCGCGAATGGCAGTCGAAATTTTATAGAACTGATGGCTAATAATACTGACAGCAAAAATCTACAGTCCTTTTCAGCATCCGGTTCTGATTTCACAAGTAGATTTAGCGGGTCCGTGACTATGACGGCTCAAGTTGAAAGCTTCAACAACCGCTTCCATGCACGTATCACATTCAACACTATGCAACCATCTTCAGGTCTTGCAAGTAGCGAAAATTTTGCTATATACGTAAGCGGAACATCCGGACAGACCGCGTATATATACGGTTCAAGCGGCATCCTTTTCCCTGACGAACCCAACTTTAAAGTTAATATTGACGGTGCTCTCAAAACGTCATCAGGAGGCAACGCATCCAACTCCATTAACAGTGGTGCATGCGCAGAAAACATCCTCTCTGTAGGCGCTTCCGTATCACGTATCCGATGGGGCGCCCTCGATGGCGGTATTTACAGGAATAACAGCAATGATTATTATTTAGGCCAGATTGCGCCCTTCTCATCATACGGCACAAGTTTTCAGGGCACACAACTTCCCTTGATAGTTGGCCCTGGCTCACAGATTCTGTCAAGCTACTCAACTCCTTACCTTGAGGCACATACTTCGCTCAAAAACACTATGGTAGGTCAACAGGACGAAGCTACACGCACTAACTACTGGGGCGCGATGCAGGGTACGTCGATGTCGTGTCCGTTCGTCACCGGCACCATCGGTCTCTGGCTTCAGGCCGACCCCACCCTCACCTACGATAGAATAATCGATGTGCTTGAGCACACCGCCGTGACCAACTCCGACACCCAACTCGCTCCCGACCGTTGGGGCTACGGCCTCATCGACGGCGAAGCCGGTATGCGCTACGTGCTCGCACAGCGCGCCGACATCGGACAGGTGTGGGCCGACGACGATCAGCGCCTGATACTCTCGCGCTCCGAGGGAACACTTGACGTATTCGTAGCCGGCGAGACCACGCTGACAGTAACCGTCTACGACATTCAGGGTCGCGCCGTAGCTACAGCCAAAGCCGACAGCGACCGTCTGACACTCAACACCGCAGGTCTCGCCTCCGGCGTCTACATCGTGCGCGTGGGAGGCAACACCGCCACCTTCACCCGTAAGCTCACACTCTGACGAGAGACAATCCACACTTATACTATAGCAACCCCGAGGCCGTGTCACTCCCGACGCGGCCTCTCCATTTTCCCCACCACACCACACAAACAGATTGGGAAGCCAAGAATATTTTATCACGCTCTCTACTTATTGAAAAAATATGCCTATATTTACAGCATAGCAATCCCCGATTGTCCGACCTATTTACGCAAACTCAATTATGACAGATAAGCAATACGCCAATATTATTCCACTACTTCAAGGCGTTGGGATCTCGTACAAAAAAACGGTTAAATCCAAATGTTAACCGATTGTTAAATCAAGAATTTCAACCATACTCACGCTTGCCACCGCATCGGATATTATTGGTTTACTGCTACTTATGCCGGTTAATTTTTTAACCGAATTAGTCTGGTTTTAACCGAAAATCACTAACCGTAGTTCAATCTAAGGTTCAGGCATCAAACGACAGCAGTGCCACCATCGCGGCGCGATCGTGGATCTGCATTGAGCGCGAAGTGTAGTCGATAAGGCCGCGCTCCTTCATCGACTCAAGCACGGAGATAAACGAAGAGCGCTGCACACCAAACATCGAGTAGAGATCCCTCTGACGGCATTCGAGCACAATATCGGTGCCTCCCGGCTGTGTTAGCGCTGAGATCCAGTAGGCGATACGCTGCTCCAGACTGCCCGCTGTTACCGCAAGCACACCGTCGACAGCCTTCTGCGCGTTAGCCGACAGGGTGTTGAGATAATTATACAGAAACACGCTGTCGGCACCGAGCATCTTCACATAGTCCTGCTTGTCGATCTGAAGAATACTCGTAGGCTCCGCGGCAACAGCCGTGCAGGGGTACACCGTGGCGCGTCCGAATAGATAGTCAGGACAGATCACACAAGGGGCCTCCAGAGTCTGCGACACACGGAAGCGCCCGTCGGCACTCTCGATACTCATGCGCAGCGAGCCCGAGATGGCAAACTTGATATGAGTGCAGGGGTCGCCGGCTCCGACAATACGCTCGCCCTCAAGATATTTCAGGAAGTGAAACTTCGTCTTGCCCACCACATCCGAGAGCTTCTCATAGCTCACGCCGCGAAACAGCGGCAGACCCATCAGTATTTCGTACATCGAATTCATTTTCTTCTTTTTATATGTAAACGCGCCGGAGCGCCCGGATGTTTTCCGCAAAGTTAGTCGAATTTTTATTACCTTTGTCGGAAGAATTACACCAAAACATAAAATACGACACTACAATATGGCCAACTGGTTTGAATGTAAAGTACGCTACGACAAAATGATGGAAAACGGCGTGCCCAAGAAAGTAAACGAACCCTATCTCGTCGACGCGCTCTCCTTTACCGAAGCTGAGTCGCGCATCATCGAAGAACAGACACCCTTCATCTCGGGCGACTTCTCCGTGAGCGCAGTGAAGCGCACCAAGATCAGCGAGATATTCCGCGACGACACCGCCGACCGCTGGTATCTCGCCAAAGTAGCCTTCATCACCATCGACGAAAAGACGGCCGCCGAGAAGCGCACCGTGAGCCAGATCCTCGTAGCCGGAAGCGATTTCGACAGCGCATACAAGAACTTTCTGGACGGCATGAAGGGCACTCTGGCCGACTTCGACCTCGTGTCGCTCACCGAGACTCCCCTTATGGACGTTTACGGCATGAAAGTGACCGGCTCCAACCCCGCACCAGCCACCGAAGAGTAGATGATAGCCGATCGCCTTGCCTGCCTGCGCCGACAGCTCCCCGAAGGGGTGGAGCTCACTGCGGTGAGCAAATTCCACCCGGTCGAGGCGCTCCGCGAGGCATACGACGCCGGACAGCGTATCTTCGGCGAGAGCCGCGTGCAGGAGATCACTGCAAAAATCGACGCCATGCCCGACGATGCCGTGTGGCACTTCATCGGCCATCTGCAGACCAACAAAGTGCGTCGGCTGCTATCCACGCGCCGCATAGCTCTGATCGAGAGCGTCGACACCGACCGCCTGCTCCGCGCCATCGACGATGAGAGCCTGCGGCTTGGCATCGTCACCCGGGTACTTCTGCAGGTCCACGTAGCCCGTGAGGAGACCAAATTCGGCTTCTCCCCGGAGGAACTCACCGAATTTTTCACCACCGGTGCCTTCGAATCGCTCCGCGCCACCCACATCTGCGGGCTCATGGCTATGGCGTCCAACACCGACGACACCACCCGTGTATCCGACGATTTCCGGCGGGTAGCCACGCTGATGGCCGACATACAGCGCCAGCGTCCCGACCTGCGCGGATTCGACACACTCAGCATGGGCATGAGCCACGACTATCCCCTCGCCATCGAAGCCGGAGCCAACCTCGTGCGCATCGGATCGCTCATATTCGGCGACAGAACGTAAAAAAATCGACACAAATAGCGGGCAACCCGAAAAATTACATTAACTTTGCCCTCTACTGCTCACCATGAACGAACTAAACCAAAATAAATCCTTTTAATCAAAATGACAACCAATCAAAAACCGAACTACACATTACCTATCATAGTAATGTTTTTCCTGTTCGCGATGATCTCATTCGTGACCGGATTCCAGAATCCCTTTGGCGTAATCCTTAAAGAGCAGCTCGGCCTCTCCGCTCTCCAATCGCAGCTCGGCAACGCCGCCAACTTCATCGCCTACGCCTTCATGGGTCTGCCCGCAGGTATGATCCTCCAGAAGAAAGGCTACAAATTCTCGGCCATTGCCGCAGTGCTCGTAGGCCTCGTAGGTGTAGTCTTCATGTTCATTTCGAGCCTCCTCGACGGCAATGACCTCATCTTCTGCGTTTACCTCGCAGGCGCATTCATCGCCGGCTTCTCCATGTGTATGCTCAACACCGTGGTCAACCCCATGCTCAACACCCTCGGCGGTGGCGGCAAGAAAGGCAACCAGCTCCTCCAGTTCGGTGGCGCCACAAACTCTCTGGCCGCTACCATCTGCCCCGTGCTTGTAGGCTACCTCATGGGCGGTTCGCTCCAGGGCCTCACACTCGTCAAAGCCCAGCCCGCACTCTGGGTGGCCATGGGTATCTTCGCCCTTGCACTCGTAGTGCTCCTCCTCTCCAAGCTCCCCGAGCCCATCCTCGAAGAGCTCCGCAACGCCCCCAAGAAGCAGGAAAAGCCTTCGCTTAGCGGCGCCCTCAAGTTCAGCCACTACGTAGGCGGCGTCATCGCCATCTTCCTCTATGTAGGTATTGAAGTTGGCATCCCCAGCATCGCCAATCTCTATATGACCAACGACCTCCATATCGACACCGCTCTCGCCGGCTCGCTCGTAGGCGCCTACTGGTTCCTCATGCTTATCGGCCGTCTCGTAGGCGGTTCGCTTGGCAACGTACTCTCGCCCAAGATGATGCTCGTCATCGTATCCGCTGTGGCTCTCGTACTCCTGCTCGGCGCCATCTTCCTCAGCCCCGAGATCACAGTCACCGTGCCCTTCCTCGATGCTGAAGCACCCCTCAATATCTTTATGCTCATCCTCTGCGGCCTCTGCACATCCGTAATGTGGGGCGGCATCTTCAACCTCGCCGTAGAAGGCCTCGGCAAATACACAGCCGTAGCATCAGGCTTCTTCATGGTGATGGTATGTGGTGGCGGTATCCTCCCCCTCATCCAGGGCTGGGTAGCCGACCTCACAGGCGCTTACGTCGTAAGCTACTGGGTACTCTTCGTAGCCACAGCCTACCTCCTCTACTACGCCTTGATCGGCTCCCGCGTCACCAAGCGCGACGCTTCCGCCGAAGTTATCAAGGAAGAAATCAAACAAGGTGTGATGGAAGACTAATCCTCCGACACTCAATAAGTTTAAGCATAAAGATGCCGTGCGGCCCCAAACCCGCGGCATCTTTTTTTGCTCTAACTTTTGCCAAAGTGCACCCCTTTAAGTACTTTTGTATTAAATTTCGTTGCTCAAGCAGTGGCGACACTATAAATCAATACAAAGTCATGGACAAGAAACTTATGGATTCGGCTGCCGACAATATCCGAGTACTCGCAGCCTCGATGGTAGAAAAAGCCAAATCAGGCCATCCCGGTGGCGCAATGGGAGGTGCCGACTTTATCAACGTACTTTACAGCAAGTTCCTTGTCACAGACCCCAACGATCCCCTCTGGATTTCGCGCGACCGCTTCTTCCTCGACCCGGGCCACATGTCGCCCATGCTCTACAGCGTGCTCGCCCTCTGCGGTTACTACACCATCGAGGAACTGCAGCAATTCCGCCAGTGGGGCAGCGTCACTCCCGGCCATCCCGAGCTCGATCCCAAGCGCGGTGTAGAAAACACCTCCGGTCCCCTCGGACAAGGCCACACCATGGCCGTAGGCGCAGCCATCGCCGAGCGCTTCCTTGCCACCCGCTTCTCCGAAGTATGGGCTCACAAGACCTATGCGTTCATCTCCGACGGCGGCATACAGGAGGAAATCTCCCAAGGCGCAGGCCGCATCGCCGGCTATCTCGGACTGAGCAACCTCATAATGTTCTACGACAGTAACCGAGTGCAGCTTTCCACCAACGTCGACGCCGTCGACACTGAAGACTACGCTGCAAAATATCGCGCATGGCACTGGAACGTGCTCGAAGTCGACGGCTCCGATCCCGTGGCCATCGCCGACGCTCTCGAAGCGGCCCGCGCAGAACAGCACCGCCCCACATTCATCATCGGCAACACCGTGATGGGTCACGGAGCCGTCACCGCCGAGGGTGAAAACTACGAAGGCCAGTGCTCAACCCACGGCCAACCCCTCAGCAAGTCGGGTGCCGACTATGCCGCCACAGTGCGCAACCTCGGTGGCGATCCCGAAAATCCCTGGTTGTTGCGTCCCGAAGTAGTAGCGCTCTATGCCGAGCGCCGTGCCGAGCTTGAGAAGATAGTAGCCGAGCGCCGTGCCGAGCAGGCCGAATGGGAGAAGCAGCATCCCGACGCAGCCGCAGAGTTCCGCGGCTTCATCGAAGGCCGTCTCCCCGAGATCGACTACTCCGCCATCGTACACAAAGCCAATGTAGCCACCCGCACCGCATCGGCCGACGTTCTCGCCGTACTCTCCGAGAAAGTAAAGAATATGATCGTATCGAGCGCCGACCTTGCCAACTCCGACAAGACCGACGCCTTCCTCCGCCATACCCACGCTCTCACCCACGGCGACTTCTCCGGTGCATTCCTCCACGCAGGTGTGAGCGAACTCACCATGGCCTCGATTATGAACGGCATCGTGCTCCACGGAGGTATGCTCGCCGCCTGCGGCACCTTCTTCGTATTCTCCGATTATATGAAGCCTGCCGTACGTATGGCAGCCCTGATGGAGCTCCCCGTGAAATACGTATGGTCACACGACGCATTCCGCGTCGGTGAAGACGGCCCCACCCATGAGCCCATCGAGCAGGAAGCGCAGATACGCCTTATGGAACAGATACGCAACTTCGCCGGACGTCGCTCCGTGATGGTGCTCCGCCCTGCCGACGCAGCTGAGGCCACCATCGCTTGGAAGATGGCTATGGACAATTGCTATACACCCACAGCGCTCATATTCACCCGTCAGGATGTGCCAGACCTGCCCTCCGTCACCGGTTCGCGCTACGAAGAAGCCAAGGGAATGCTCCGCGGTGGTTACGTAGTAATTGACTGCCCCGAGCCCAAGGTCACTCTCGTCGGCAACGGTTCGGAAGTAGCTCTTCTCTGTCAGGTGGCCGAGCTGCTCGATCAGGAAGGCATCTGCGCACGCGTAGTGTCCGTGCCCTCCGTAGGTATCTTCGAGGATCAGGATACCGAATATCGTCATAGCGTCATCCCGCAAGGCGTTCCCACCTTCGGTCTCACAGCCGGCCTTCCCTCTACGCTTGCTCCCGTAGTCGGAGCCGCCGGTATGGTCTACGGCATGGAGCGCTTCGGTGCATCCGCCCCCTACAAGGTACTTGATGAGAAATTCGGCTACACTCCGGCCAACATCTTAGCCGTGGTCAAGGCCTTCATCGGTGCCTGATTACACCGCTTCCGGTAATGAACCGCCTTATCCTCACTCTATTGCTTGCGGCTATTGCTGTCGCAGCCCGCGCCTCGTCCCCACTTACGGGACTTATGGAGCGTCTCTCGCCCGGACTGTCTCAGAAGGTTGAAGTCAGGATCGAGGCGGGCGATTCCACCGATTGGTTCATTCTCGCAAGAGCCGGCGACAAGCCGCTCATCCTCGCCAATAGCAATCTCTCGGCCGCCGCAGGCCTCTTCCATTACCTATCCGACTATTGTCACGCACGCCCCGGGTGGATGCAGCCGCGCATCGATCTGCCGGCCGAACTACCACTCGTCACTGAACTGGTGGCTCGTCGTTGCCGTGCCGATCTCCGCTATTACCTCAACTACTGCACCTACTCTTATTCGATGCCCTTCTGGAGCTGGGAGCGTTGGCAGCAGGAAATCGACTGGATGGCACTTCACGGTATCAATATGCCACTCGCTATCGAAGGCACCGCTACCGTATGGCGCAACACCCTCCGCCGCCTCGGCTATCCCGAAGAATCCATCGATCTGTTCGTGGCCGGACCTGCCTTTCAGGCATGGTGGCTGATGAACAATCTCGAAGGATGGGGTGGCCCCGTATCTGAGGCTTACTATGAGCGGCTGTCATCTCTACAGCAACGCATTCTCGCTGAAATGCGCGCCTGGGGTATGGAGCCCGTACTACCCGGATATTCAGGTATGATACCCCACGATGCCACTTCTATACTCAGTATACCTACGGCCGACGGCGGTAGTTGGCTCGGTTTTACAAGACCCGCTGTCATTCTCCCCACATCACCCGACTTCGACCGCGTGGCCGATATATACTACGAAGAGCAGGCACGTCTCTACGGCTCAGCCCGCTACTACAGCATGGATCCGTTTCACGAAGGAGGCTCCACCGATGGCCTCGACCTCAATGCCTGCGGATTAGCCATATATCAAGCGATGGAGCGTCACGCACCCGGCTCTGTTTGGCTCCTGCAGGGATGGCAGGAAAATCCTCGCAGCGCACTACTCGGATCGCTCCCCGACGGCGCCGCAATGCTCCTCGACCTTCAGGCCGAAAATGAGCCGATGTGGCGTAAGCGTACCGATATATTCAGCAGGCGTCCGTGGATCTATTGTATGCTGCTCAACTTCGGCGGAAACGAAGGTCTCTACGGCAAGACCGATGCCCTTGTCGCAGGTTATGTGGATGCACTCGCCCAGTCGCCAACACTCTGCGGCGTAGGGCTCACAATGGAAGCTATCGGTAATAATCCCGTGATGTACGACCTGCTCACCGAACTCCCATGGATATCCGACGATGTCACCCCGGACAGTCTGATCCACAACTATGTGCGATCATCTTATGGTACGGCTCCCGACTCAACACTCTGCGCGTGGCAACTCCTAATGAAGAGCGTCTACAATTCTCCCGCCGACTCCTCTCAGCAGGGAACCACCGAATCGCTATTCTGCTCCCGACCCGCCGATCGTCTGCGTCAGGCCTCTGCGTGGGCTAATGTAAAGGATTATTACGATCCGCGCGACGTAATTCGTGCCGCTTCCCTTCTGCTTGCCGATGGCGATCTCCTATCATCGCGCGATGCCTACCGATACGAAGCCGTCAATACAGTACGGCAGGCTGTCGCTGAGTGTGGTCGACTTCTACTGCCGCGTATCGACTCAGCGCGTATCGCCGGTGACAGCACTGAATACCGTCGCCTCGCTTCGGGCTTCCTCCGCCTCATCGACCTGCAAGACTCCATTACCGCCATGCACCCTGCTATGCGGCTCTCGACATGGCTTGAAGAAGCACGGGCTGCCGCTCCGATGCCGGCCGACACCACCCTTTGGCAGACCAATGCACTGCTGCTCATCACCACCTGGGGGCCACGAGTAGCCGCCGATCAAGGCCGCCTGCGCGACTATTCCCATCGCGAATGGAGCGGACTGCTCGGCTCTCTCTATCGTCGCAGATGGGCTACATGGTTCGATGCTCGCTTGGCCGATCTTCAGTCGTCCGAGCCGCCACAGATCGACTTCTACGCCATCGAATCCGAATGGATAGCAGATCCGCAAATCACCCGACCCGACACAACATTCTCTACCGCGCGCCTGCGCAGCCTCCTCGACACAGCCATCTCCATCATCGAATAGCCCGTTATAATTGATTTAATTGTAATAAGACAGTATTCCAAATTAAATTAGCTACTTTTGTTCTATGAGCGGAAACAGCAAATATAAATTCACGCATTCATCCGGAGATAATGAAATAATACTCTATCAACCTGACTCTACTATCAAACTTGAAGTAAAGTTAGAAGATGAGACGGTTTGGCTCACACAGGCACAAATGACAGAATTATTTCAGACTTCGCGCAATAACATCACGTTACACATACGTAATATATTCAAAGAAGGTGAGCTGGATGAGTCAGCAGTATGTAAGGAATCCTTACTAACTGCCGCCGATGGTAAAAAATACCGAGTGAAGATGTACTGTTTGGACGTAATTATTTCAGTCGGGTATAGAGTTAAATCAATTAGGGGTACTCAATTTCGTCAATGGGCCAATAAAGTCTTAAAGGAATACCTTATGAAAGGTTATGCATTCTCCCAACGCTTTGAACGCCTCGAATATAGGGTGGCTCGTACGGAGGAGAAAATAGATTTTTTGCTTAATACATCAATACCGAAAGAAGGTATTTTCTTTGAGGGTGAAATATTTGATGCATACACATTGATGAGCGATCTCATAAGAAGCGCAAACCGCAGGATAATACTGATTGATAATTATATAGACGACTCAATACTCAGGCTACTCGACAAACGGGATAACGGTGTCGATGCTATAATATACACTCATTCGGTCAGTCGCTCTATGCGTCAGGATCTGGACCTCCATAACTCTCAATATGCGCCTATAGAAATCAAAACATTTCAAAAGGCTCATGATCGCTTTCTTATAATTGATGAGGCTATATATCATGTAGGAGCATCTTTCAAGGATCTCGGGAAAAAATTGTTTGCCTTTTCAAAAATGGAAGTAATGTCGGCAGATGCTCTGATTGAGCACTTGGAATCAGAGAAATAACTGCTACGGAAGGCGCACGGCAAGCACTTCCGTGCCGGCGAGCGATGCCTTGAACTCCCTGCGCCGTATGAGAGGAAATTCCGCCGCCAAGGCCACCGGCATCAGTATATCCCCGGTCTTAAGTGTAGAGTAGTGCGACAGAGCAGCGATAGCCTGCGCAGCTGCAGTCAGAGGAGAATCTATTGTTACCGAAAGCCCTTCGACATCCACCGTCACCTCACGGTCGTCGGCCGGCAGATCGATCCATCTACCCATCACCACAGCGCCGTCGAAGCATCCGCTAAGACCAGCCGGACGGCACTGACCCTCCAGTTCCTCATGTAGCGCCAGACTGCGGGGTACCAGGGCAAGAGTCATGGCATCATAGTAGCGGCTTGCGAATTTCTGTGCTATCCCCTTGCCCAGACGGCTTATGCGGAAGGCAAGCATCACACGCCCTGTCCAAGCCTGGTCGAAGTCGGGGAGAAAAAGCGGATGCCCGGGCCACACGATTGCCGAATCGGCTATCAGTTCGATGGCCGGCGGCAGTTCCAGAGCAGTGGCCTGCGGATGGTGAAACGCTACTACCTTCATATCCCGGTATCGTCGAGGCGGTTGTACATTACTGCCAGATCAGCGTAGATCGACGTGTTTTGTATCACGGTATTACCCTCTGTGCGGATGCGGAAGGGCGTGAAATTCCACAACGCCGGTATTCCGGCTGCCACAGCCATATCGGCCGATGCCTGGGCGTGATCCACCGGTACGGCGATGATAGCTATTTCGGCACTATAGGCTTGCGAGATCTCCGCGAAGCGGTCGATCGGGAATACGGCCACATTCTTTAGCGTCGAACCGATTATATGAGAGTCGACATCAAAGCCGGCCACGATATTGAGGCCGAAGCGGTCAAGGCCCCTGTCGGCGATAAGTGCCGAGCCTAGCGAGCCTACGCCTATTATCACGGCATTGTGCTGGCGATGGAAGCCGAGGAAATTGCGGAGCGAACTTTCAAGAGAGATCACATCGTAGCCGATGCGTGTCTTGCCACGAAGCTGGAGTACCGACAGATCCTTGGCTATCTGCGATGCATCCACATTGATCTCTCGGGCTATGGCCGTCGACGACACGTATTGTACGCCGTGATGGCGCAGCAGCGTCACATAAGCCAGATACCACGGCAGGCGCCGCAGCGTCGGCTCCGGTACCTGGTTTTTCGCTATATTCTGTCGGGCAATAGTCATCATCTGTGAGTGTTCATGATTTGTCAATAAGGGAGAGCCTACCGTCAGCGCAGCATACCGTTCGAACTCCGGTAGCCCGCGTTACCGCGGCCGCCGCGATTGTTGAGATTAGAGTCGCGCTGATTCTTGCGTTTGCCGAATGGGTCGTCGGGATCCACGGCCGGATTACCGAATTCGTCGTAATACTGGTCATCCTCATCTCCGTAAGGATTGTCCTGCTCGCCCTTCTTCGTCTTTGGCTTATTCTTCTTTATCTCGTTGGGTTTCTGAAGATCCACAGGTGTCTCGTTGATATCCCACGCCTGCTCCACAGCCCAGTTCTTGCGTAGCTGCAGACGCTTCGGGTAGTAGTACATATCTTCCGGTATCAAGGTATCAGCCAACGAGCGGATGTCAAACTTCCCGTTGTCGTTGCGGTCTATGAACAGGCGCGCGTAGTAGTTGCCGGGCGAGATGTACGGTATCTTCACCGCCCCATTACCGCGACCGGTCACCGTGCGCACCGGTTTATCCTGTTCCGACAGAAGCTGAATCACGAAGGCCGACGTATCCACACCCTCCACATTAAACGTAAGTGTGGAGTATTCGCTCAGGTCGCGTACCGTGAATTTGGATGTGAACGGGTCATTGTGGGCACCGTATATATCCTCAAGCATCAGAGAGTCGATCGTAAGCTGGTACTCGGCGCCGGGCTCCCATTCATATTTGGCCGTGTATACTAAGTGATGCAGCGAATCCGCCGTGGCAAAGACCGGGGGCTCGATCTCCTCCCATAGCGTATCGACCTTAATGGCGAGTTTCACCACCGACGAGTCGGGCCCGCGCAGCAACGGCTTCTCAAACTTAAGCGTAAGGGGCGAATACACATCGAGCGTAGATCCTCCACCCGATACCTTCATAGCCGGAATCGGAGGCGGAGCCACTTTAGCCGAATCATTTGCCGTAGTATCAGCATTATCTTTGGTACGGGTCTTTTTCTTCTTCGTCTTCGACTGGCGGATGTTCATGCGCAGCGTATCGGTAGTGTACGAAAGCTGGTCGAGCGTATCAGTGCGCAGATACGTCATAGCGATACTCAGCGAGTCGCGACCGTAGAGAGCCGAGTCGGTAATCCAGTAGTCAAGAGTATCGAGCTTTGCCGAAGCCTCTATCACGGCAAGTTCAGCCAGATCGCGGCCATCGAACTCCGAGCCTACTATCGCGATGCGGGGTAGTTCTGTGGCCGGAGCACCCATCTCAAAATGCAGTCGGTAACGCTCCGGACGCTCATATTTCGACAGATACTGAGCCTTATAATCGAGATTGAACCATGTGAGCAGCACATCATCGGGATAGAAATGTGTCACATTGCGCATCACTATCGAATCCTGCCCATTGGCATCCTTCAGCGTATCGGCCTCCTCTACTACCTTAGCGGTAGGCGTGATCGGCGTAGGCCAGAAAGCGATATTCTCCGAGCGATCCCAGTGATTGTCGCGGTTCTTGTCGTCAACCGCGAAGATATGATACTCGCCCGGAGCCAGATTGCGGATCGTGAATTGTCCCAACTTGTTGGTACGGGTCACACGCTCAAACGGCAAAGTTGTGATAGCCGTGTCCGACAGATTGGAATACACCCCTACCGTCATACCTTGCGCCGGCTCAAGAGTTTCCGCCTCGAGCACCATACCTGAGATACAGAGTGAGTCGATATAGTCGCCCGTCGAGAAATAGACTGCAAATCCGTCGAGCTCATTACCTTCGTTAAGATCCGATATACCGTCGGTAAAGTCGATAGTATAGGTAGTGTTGGGTAGCAGCGTATCGGCCAAATCAATACGCACCGAACGACCTACGGCGCTCACCTTTGGGAAAATTTTTTGGGCCGGCGACACGACCACAGTATTGAGAGCATCCTTAATCTGCACATTCTCGTCGAATTGCACGATTATACGGTTGTTGCCAACATTGGTGGCGCCAATTGCCGGATTGGCGCGCACAAACACCGGGGGCACCTCATCCTCGGGGCCACCCGTCGGATGGCCGATACTTGCGCAGGCCGCCAGAATGTAGCAGCATATCGTCCCGATGATCAGATGGGAGATACTTAAGTGTTGTAGAATCCTTTTCACTGTCATAACAGAGGGGCGCAAAGCCCCTTCCGCACAAAATTACATCTAATAACCGAATTACGGAATTTTTTCGCCATTTTTTATGCATACACACAGCGGTAGCCGCAAAATTTGAGGGTGGCGGAGGCATCGATCGGATATGACGGATGTAGAGGATTTAGTTTATGGTAAAAATGTCATTGTACGCTTTTCGTGCGGGGATTCCCGCCAATGCACGATGCATAATTCACGATGCACGATTGATTGACAGGGGGTGAGGGGCGGAGCACGATACCGCTATGGTCG
>CAMWUX010000003.1 GCA_947177605.1 uncultured Porphyromonadaceae bacterium | reverse complement strand
CTACGAGACACTCAAGCAGCTCACCCGCACCAATCAGGCCGTCACAGCCGAGTCGATAGCCGAGTTTATCGACACCCTTCAGGTCTCCGACGCCATCAAAGCCGAGCTCCGTGCCATCACACCCTGGAACTATACCGGCCGTTAAAGTCTGAAAAAGCTACATTGGCATAAGTTAAAATATACAATAAATGTTAAAATCAACATGTGATAGTCGATAGTTGTTTTGCTAATACCGGTAAATGTTGTAACTTTGTATAGTTAACCATATACCATCTATACTTGGTATGGCATGGCGGAATCGACGCGTAGAATCTCAATAACTGTCATAAATCTCTGCCACCACACCAATATTTTAAATAATACCAACTGAAAAAGTGAATTTGCATTCATTTTTCAACATTACAGATTTGCATCCGTCGAAGTCGTGTAAAAGTTGTCTTTCGCGATTTCGGCTTCGCTATGCCTTTCCCGTCCGTCACCTATTTATTAACCTAATATCACATTTATTCATTAATCAAACACCAAAATTTATGAAGGCAAAGGTAACAAGTCTGTTATTCTGTCTGATGTGCCTCCCGGTGCTGGCATTCGCCCAGTCGAAGGTCTCTGGTACGGTGACAGATAGCAATGGCGAGCCCCTCATTGGAGTTACCGTCGTGAACGTTAACACTAACGCAGGTGTTCAGACCAACTTCGATGGTGAATACACCATCGCTGCTACCCAGGGCAATGTGCTTAAGTTTACATACTTAGGTTTTGCCACCCAATCTCACACCGTCAGCGGTGCAAGCCTCGACGTAGTGATGATCGAAGACTCCCACTCTCTCGACGAAGTAGTGGTTACAGCCCTCGGTATCAAGCGCGAGCAGAAATCACTTTCTTACAACGTACAGCAGCTTTCCGGCGATGTACTCACCACCAACCGCGACGCCAACTTTGTCAACTCTCTGGCAGGTAAGGTAGCCGGTGTCAACATCAACGCTTCTTCGTCTGGTACCGGCGGTATCTCGAAGGTTGTGATGCGTGGTTCGAAGTCCATTATGCAGTCCTCCAACGCTCTCTACGTTGTCGACGGCATGCCGATGCGTGGTGCTCGCAGCGAAGGTGATGCAGGCGCGTTCGGTTCCAGTGGTGCTACCGAGCCTATCGCCGACCTCAACCCTGACGATATCGAATCAATGTCTGTCCTCACCGGTGCTGCCGCTGCCGCTCTTTATGGTAGCGAAGCTGCCAACGGCGCTATCGTCATCACCACCAAGAAGGGTCAGGCCGGAAAAGTAAAACTCACCGTGAGCACAAACAACGAGTGGAATTCAGCATGGATCCTTCCCCGTTTCCAGAACCGCTACGGCGCCGGTCAGTATGGAGCATACGACCCCAACTCCTCCTATAGCTGGGGCGCGCCTCTTAATCCTTATACCGACTATGGCTATGATGTCGGCAAAGACTATCTCGGCACCGGCTTCGTAACCACCAACTCTGTTACTTTCTCTACCGGTACTGACAAGAACCAGACCTACGCTTCCGCAGCAGCAGTCAACTCCAACGGTATCGTACCCAACGACAAGTATAATCGTTACAACTTCTCAATCCGCAACACTACCAATTTCCTGGATGATAAGCTCACTCTCGATGTGAATGCAAGCTACATCTATCAGACCGACCGCAACATGGTCAACCAGGGTATGTATATGAACCCCATTACCGGCGCATATCTTATTCCTCGCGGATCAGATTGGAACGATGTCCGGATGTATGAGAAATGGAATTCGGAGCGTAATATCAGCGAACAGAACTGGCGCTATGGCGATTATGCCGCTTACGTTCAGAACCCCTACTGGGTCAACTACCGCAACCTCCGCGACAGCTATAAGGATCGCTATATGCTCGGTGGTCAGCTCACATATAAGGTTCTTCCCTACCTCACTCTTAGCGGCCGTGTACGCATCGATAATTCCAACACCAACACCACCGATAAGCGCTACGCTTCTACTACCGACAACCTCGTCAACAGTTCCAAGCGCGGCTGGTATGGAGAAAACCGATACAAAGAAAAGCAGATATTTGCCGACTTCCTCGCTTCGTTCAGCAAGGATCTCACCCCCGACCTCAATCTTCAGGCCAACTTCGGTGGATCGATTTCCGATATGAGATTTACTTCATTCTCTATCAACGGTGGCATCTCCGACGGTGAGGGCGATTACGCAGGACAGAAGGTTGGCTTGACCAACGGCTTCTTCATCAACAACATTGGCGCGCAGCCCAGCAAGACTCAGGATGGCTGGCACGAGCAGACCCAGTCGCTCTACGCTTCCGCCGACCTCGGCTACAAGCAGACATACTACCTCACCGTAACCGGTCGTAACGACTGGCCTTCACAGCTCTACGGCCCCAACTCCAAAGTTAAGAGCTACTTCTATCCATCTGTAGGTGTCTCCGTGCTTATGACCGAGATGCTCGCCAACGCCGGAGTCAACGTCAACCCCGAATATCTTACATTCTGGAAGATACGTGCTTCATGGGCTTCAGTAGGTACTGCATTCCCCCGCCACATCGCCAATCCTCGCTACGAATGGCGTGATGGCGCTTGGCAGGTACTCACCCAGTATCCTATGAACAATCTTATGCCTGAGCGTACGAAGTCGTGGGAAGTTGGTACTAACGTCCGCTTCTTCAAGGATTTCAATTTCGATGCCACCTGGTATCTGGCCGACACCTACAACCAGACCTTCAACCCCAACCTCGCCGTAGGCAAATACTCCCGCCTCTACATTCAGGCTGGTAACGTACGCAACTGGGGTATGGAATTTGCCCTTAGCTACAACCATACATGGGGTGACTTTACTTGGAATTCGAGCGCAACATTCTCGTTTAACCGCAACAAGATTCGCGAGCTTGCCCGCAATGTCCAGAATCCCGTTACCGGCGAAATATTCTCAATGGATCAGATTGAAGTTGGCGACGGCAATAACCTTGGTGCAACCCACTTCATCCTTCGCGAAGGCGGGTCTATGGGCGACCTATATTCGTCGGCAGACGTTCTCCGTGATGCCAACGGCAACATCTATGTCGATCAGGATGGCAACACCGCTCAGAGCGCCATCAAGAGCGCATCGGACTATATTAAACTCGGTAGCGTACTGCCCAAGGGCAACCTTGCATGGTCCAACACATTCCGCTGGAAAAATCTCTCTGCAAACGTAATGTTCTCTGCTCGCTTCGGCGGTATTGTATTCTCCCGCACTCAGGCTCTTCTCGACCTCTATGGTGTATCCGAGGCAACCGGAAATGCTCGTGATCTCGGCTATGTAACAATAAACGATGGCGACCGCATCAATCCCGAAACATGGTATACCACCATCGCTTCTTCTGATATGGTTCCCCAATACTATACCTACTCTGCTACAAACGTTCGCCTTCAGGAAGCATCTATCAGCTATCTGATTCCCCGTAAATGGCTCGGCAACGTATGTGACATCAAGGTATCGCTCGTAGGCCGCAACCTCTGGATGATCTACAACAAGGCTCCGTTTGATCCCGAAGCCGTAGCATCCGCGGGCAACTACTATCAGGGTATGGATAACTTTATGATGCCCTCGCTCCGTAGCTATGGCTTCAATGTCAACTTCAACTTCTAATCACCGCCCAAAGATATGAAAGCAATATTCAATAAATTTATCGCTTGCTCGATGGCCGCGTTAGCAATGTCGGCTTGTACAGGCGATTTTGAAAACATAAATGCCAACCAGTATCAGCCCGGAAGTCTGGATGCCGACAACTACGCATTGACCTCGTCGATGTATGCCGTATTTGGCCGCGTAATTCCATCCGACGTCAATATGACCCAGTTTACCGATTGTCTGCTTGGCGGTACTGTGGGTGGCTATTTTGCCGACGGCAACCAGGGCTTCCGCGACAATCAGATCGCTGCATTCAATAGCAACAACGGCTGGACACGTGTATTTATGGAAGCTAATCCCAATTCGATTATACCGACGGTTTACGTCAATCTCGCCATAATCGAGGGCTACTCCGAGACTTCCGGTAACATGCTTCCCGCCCACATCGCACGTCTGGTTAAGGTTGCTGCTATGCACCGCGTTACCGACTGTTATGGTCCTATTCCTTATAGCAAAATAGGCTTCGACGGCAGTATTCTTACTCCTTACGACTCTCAGGAAGAAGTCTACAACAAATTCTTCGAAGAAATCGACGAATGTATCGCTGGCTTCTACGAATGTATGGACAACGTGCGCGCCCCGCTTATCGATGACGTATATCAGACCGATCCCGTAAAATGGATTAAGTTTGCAAACTCTCTCAAACTGCGTCTGGCTATGCGTATCTCCTATGCCAACCCCACTCTTGCCCAGAAGAAAGCTGAAGAGGCTATTGCCGGTGGCGTGATCGAATCGAATGCCGACAACGCTATCTACGACCACTATAAGACCGGTGGCAACCCGATTTATGGTGCTACTATTGGCTACAACAACGACTCCCGTCCCGCAGCCGATATCGTATGCTATATGAATGGCTACAACGACCCCCGTCGTGCAGCATACTTCTCTCAAGCCCCTGATGGTAGCTATATTGGTGTTCGTCGAGGCTGGAGAGTCGTTCCCTCGTTCGGGTTGTATTCCGGTCTCGGCATTAAAGCAACCGACGGTTCTATTTGGATGACTGCTGCCGAAGTTTCATTCCTTCGTGCCGAAGCAGTGGCCGTATTTGGATGGAATATGGGTGGTACCGCCGAGCAGTTCTACAATAATGGCATCCAACTTTCGTTTAATCAATATGGATGCGGTGATGCCACTGACTACATCAACGATTCCACCTCTCAGCCCGAACTATATTCGTGCCCTGACAACTCCAATCCTTACAATGGCACCATTTCTACCATTACAATCAAATGGGATGAAAACGCATCTAAGGAAGTTAAGCAGGAGCGAATCATAACTCAGAAGTGGATAGCAAATATGTATCTTGGCAACGAAGCTTGGGCGGACTACCGCCGTACCGGCTATCCCAAACTCATCCCACCAGCAATGAATGCCTCAGGTGGTATCGTTGACTCCAATAAGGGAGCACAGCGTATGCCTTATCCGCAGGAAGAATATACCAACAACAGCGTCAACATCCACTACGCTGTGGATAATTATCTTGGCGGACCCGACAATATGGCGACCAAAGTATGGTGGGCTTGCAAACCTGGTATCTAACTTTATCGTCAAACCAATTATTTTTTAGTAATTAAATCCTATGAATAACAAAATTAAAAATCTTGCGTCGGCATTGATGGTTGCTGCTTTCGGAGCATCTTTCACCGCTTGCGACGACTGGACCGAACCCAAAAGTGTTGATATCATCTACAACACCCCGGAACAGGCCGATCCCGTTGCTTATGCCAAATATCTTGAAAGCCTCCGTCAATACCGCGATTCGGATCATAAGCTCGCTTACCTATGGTTCGATAACCCCAGCGCCACAGCTGACTATAATACCCGTGCTCAGCGCGTTGACGCTCTGCCCGATTCTGTCGATTTCGTAGTACTCACTAATCCTACTGATATTTCATCCGCTACATTAGCTGAGATGGAAAAAGCACGTGAAGAACGAGGCATCAAATTTACATATGTAATTGATTTCGATGCCCTCAAGCTTGCTTATCTTGCTAATCAGGCGCTTGCGACCGAAGAAGAGCCCTACTCTGTCGACTTCCTTGATTTCTTGACCGATTCCACAGCCACAGCCTTGTCGTATGCCAAAAACTTCGATGGCATTATGATCGGTTATAACGGTAAACTAACCAATCACTTGACCCCGGCAGAACTGACGGAATACAAAAACAATGAGAATACTTTCATCGGTATCCTTAACGACTGGCATTCCCGAAATCCCGAAATGCAAATCGACTTCTGTGGCAAACCTCAGAATGTAGCTAACAAGGATCTCGTCAACGATTGTCATGTGATATTCCTGTCCGATTCGAAAACTGCAAATTCCACCTATGGCTTCGCCATGGCAAAAGCAGCAGCCTCTGTCGATGGTGTTCCTACCGATCGCTTCGGTATGATTACCACATTTACAGATCCCGCTGATGAAAAGGTAGGATATATGGCCGATGGCCAGCTTGCCGTCACAGCTCTTGCCGACTGGGCAAATGGTGAAGACGTTAAGGCTGCCGGTTTTACCAATATCGTTCACGATTACTATAGCCTTCCCAATCCTTATCCTGTGATCCGTGGGGCGCTCCAGCTTCTCAATCCGGGCAATATGTAATTTTCAAGCATTTAAATCACAATGAAAAAAACAAAATATCTGTCGATTTGCACCATTGTCGTTGCCGGAGCTTTCTTAGGCGCATGCAACGAAAATCGGGAGACGTTCGACAATAAAGTATTCGTCGACGGCACAACAAATGTGACCACCTTATATCTTGACGGAGAAGTAGAAGAAGCTACTTACACCCTGCAGGCTCAGATACCGCAGCCTGCAACTCAGGAGGTGAAAATAACCTATGCAGTAGATCCCTCTCTTGTTGATGTATACAATAAGATCTACAATGCCCATACTGTCATTCTTCCCTCCGAGTTCTACACTATCGCTGATCCCGTCGCTACAATTAAGCCTGGTGGCGTAACATCTGATGGCGTTACTCTTCAGATCACGAATCTTTCTGAGATTGACGATGAACTCATCTACTGTCTCCCTGTCACCGTAGCCAACTCTTCCATTCCTGTGCTTGAAAGTATGCGCACCAAGTACTATGTTCTTCGTGGTGCATCTCTCATCAACTGGGTAGCAAATCTTAACGAAAACAACCTTAGTCTATCTGCGTCAGGCAGTGCTTCCGGTCTTGCAAATATGTCACAGATCACAGTAGAAGCTCTTATACGTCCCGGGGCTGCTTTCGGCGATGGAAATGATGCCGGTATCTCTACCCTGCTCGGTATCGAAGGTGTCAAGCTTCTCCGATTCGGCGACTCTGGCGTGGATCCCCTGCAGCTTCAGTTTGCTGCTTCGCCCAACGTGACCAACTCTCAGTGGACCATTGAAAAAGAGAAGTGGCAATTCATCACCTTCACCTACGATTCCTCTACAGGTGTTTGCCAATTCTATGTTGATGGTATCCAGAAGGGTGGCGACGTTTCGTCTACCAACCGTGGTAGCGTTTCTTGGAATAGCTCTCAGTTCTATGTAGGTAAGTCTTATAGCGACAACCGTGACTTCAGTGGTGATATGGGCGAACTCCGTGTTTGGAACCGTGTGCTGACTAAGGAAGAAATTCAGTCCAAAAATCATTTCTACAAAGTTGATGTCGACGCTGTAGGTCTGGTTGCATACTGGAAGATGAATGAAGGTGCCGGTAACACTATCCTTGACTACGCCAACGGCTACAACCTCATCGCTAATTCCACCCTCACCTGGGTTCCGGTTTCATTACCCTAAAAATAATTTAAACCTTTTAATAAATCATCATTAATATGAATTTCAACAAATTTCTTACATATGGTCTTTGCTCCATAGTTGTGGCTGCTTCGTTCACAGCTTGCGAAGACGATGTTGTAATCGGATCCGCCGATACCTCCGGTCTCGCTGTTCCCTCTAAGGCAGTATTTGTGACCGACAAAGACGGCAAGCGTATCTACACACATGTAGAGATTCGCGGTTCGCAGGATATTCCTTTGTATGTAAAGGCTACCGGCGCACTCAATAACGATTGCAATGTAACTTTCGTTTACGATCCCACCGCTGTAACTGAGTACAATGCCGCTAACGGTACAGAATATGAAGCTGTACCCGAATCGATGATCTCTCTGTCCGACGGAGGTGTGACAAAACTCGCTGCCGGATCTACCGTTTCCGAGCCGATGATGGTGACAGTCACTTCTGATGGATCACTCGACAGCGACAAGGGCTATGTAATTCCGCTTCGTACAAAAATAAGCAGTAACGAGGCCAGTCTTACCAACAATAGTAGTACTCGCCTTATCTTTATCCGCGACTTCACCAATCTGCCCAGCAGCGCAACCAAAACCGTTCTGGATGCCGATGGCAATGAAGTCCCTGCCGTACGCACCATGTTCTGTATGGAGGTCAATGATATCAACCCGCTCGTTGCAACATCCTACACCCTCAAAAACAGCGGTAAGATGTACTATGATGCCGTTATGCTTTTCGCTGCAAATATCAACTACAACGAAGAGACCGGACGCGTATATGTTAGCTGCAATGAAAATGTCAGCGCTCTCCTTGCCAACCGCGACCACTATCTCAAACCTCTTCAGGATCGTGGTATTAAGGTATATCTCTCGATTCTTGGCAATCACGACCGTGCGAACGTCAATAACCTCGCCGACGAAACAGCACGCTACTATGCTCAGGAAATCAAAAACTTCTGTGATGTTTACAAGCTCGACGGCGTGTTCTACAACTCCGAGTATGGAAAGCCTATCTCCCCTGCGCCCGCAGGTTTCGTAAGTCCTTCCAGCGCAGCCGCCGCACGTCTCTTCTATGAAGTGAAGAAACTGCAGCCCGAACGCGACAACATTATCTACACCTACGACTTCTCGAGTCTTCCTTCTGTAGATGAAGTTGAGCCCGGTGAATTTATGGACTTCATCTGGACCAACTATGGTGGTAGCTATATCAACGAAGCAGGCTTCCCTGGTGTCCCCAAATTTAATATGGGTATCTACTCTTGGGAATTCTCTCAGGGTCGTACATCCGGCAACCTTACCACTCTTAGAAATAATGGCTACGGATTGCATGTTCACTTCGGCAATCAAGTGCGCCGGAGCGCTATGGAGTCCTCCGCACGCCTCCTCTATGATGATGAGCTCGTTTACGACGGCAAGGTGTATACAAAAGACTGGCTTTAATCTTTAAATTGCTATACGACTATGAAATTGAAATATATTTTTATGAGCATGGTGCTGGCCGCTACCTCAATGGTTGGCTTCACATCTTGCTCCGACGACAATGATGCTCCTGTACCGGCTAATAATAAGACCGATCTGGTGCTATCTAACGATACGCGTATTAAGATTGGATCCGAAAACCGTGTTCTTCTCCCTATCGAATCCGGTAATGGCGACTATCACGCGTTCTCATTAGCTCCTGAGATTGCTGACGTTATTGAAGAAAACAATCAGTTCTACATCGAAGGTTACAAGAACGGTACAGCTCGCATCGTAGTATCTGACGGCGCCAACAACTATAAGCAGTTGGTGGTTTCGGTATACACTACTGATAATATGACGCTCTCCGTTGAGAACCTTACTTTCGTTACACCCCTTGGTTTCTCTTCATTCAACTACGAGGCAAAAGTAGCTGAAGGCAATGGCGGATATACAATCGAATCTGATAATGAAAAGGTAGAAGCTTCCATTGACGAGGAGACTGGTGAGATCTCGCTCAAAGCCACATCCGGTAAGGATCCCTATGTTGCTACAATTACCGTTCACGACTGCTCTGGTCTCAGTGCATCATTCTCTGTAAGTGTAGAAGCTACATTCGACGGCTTTACACAGGCTGATATCGACGAAATCCTAGCCGAAACCGAATCGAATGTCTACGGGAAATGTAAAGATCCTTCCGACGACACTGTACCCTACTACTTCCCTTGGCGTTCTTGGGGTTACGGCGCCTGGCTCAGCACCGAAAATGACGGAACAAAGGCCATAGGCTGGTGGATGGACTATTGGGGCTCCGATTATGGAGGTCTCAAAATCGAGTACCCGGCGTCGGCCAGAGTTGGTGAAGATGTCACAGGCAAGCTCTACTTCCAATACAGCAGCATCGATTGGTACGATCTCTACCAGTACAATGGCACTGCCCGTGTTGTGGAAGATAATGCTGAACGTACCGTAGTCATCTTCTGGAACGTCGATCTCGACAACGAGCTCATCAACCGTGCATACGTTGTCCTTTACAAAGATGACGTTAATTAATCCAAATCTAAATCCTAAATAAAAATAGGCTGCGCCCACCGCGCAGCCTATTTTGCTTTTATGCCCCTCATCAATCGCGCATCCGGTATGGCGTATTGTGAAAATCTCGACGTTTTCGGCAGGTATTGCACTAAAAGTTGTATCTTTGCATATTATATTGGCTGAATATTATGTCGGAAACATCTACATACACATCTCCGCTGGAGCGGGGCGCGCGTTACGGGCTCTTTATGGGGCTGTATCTCAGCGCAATCTTCGCTCTGCAGGTGCTGATGCAGATGTATCAGCAGTTGAGCCTGATGGCCGCGATAGCCATATTCGCGTTTCCGTTGGTGCTCTACCGCCAGTTGCGCGTGAGTCAAGTGCGTAGCGGCTATAAACTCAGCTACGGCGATCTGTTTGCACAAGGGGTGCTCACCACTCTCGGCGGAGCCGTGATCAGTTGTGTGGTGGCGCTTGTCTACATCCGCTTCTTCCAGCCAACGTATGTCGACGACATGTTCAATCAGATGATAGCCGCCTATCAGGAGGCCAATATCCCGGCCGAAGATCCCGCGCTGCGCCAACTCACGGCACTGCGCGACTACGGACATCTGCCTACAGGGTCGGATATGTGTATATTGATGTCGAGCACGATAGTGATGTTCGGTACCATAATCTCCTTTGCCGTGGCTGCTTTGGCCTCCCGCCGTCCGCGTCGCGGCAGCATATCGTCAACCAATCAATCGTATCTATAAACTGTCAGAAATGGATATTTCAGTAGTAGTACCCCTATACAACGAAGCCGAGTCGCTACCCCATCTCGAAGAGTGGATAGCCCGCGTGATGCGCGACAACGGCTTCACCTACGAAGTGCTCTTCATCGACGACGGAAGCACCGACAACTCCTGGGCCGTGATCGAGGAGCTCAGTGCCAAGAACCCCTGCGTGAAGGGCGTGAGCTTCCGTCGCAACTACGGTAAGTCGCCGGCGCTCAACACCGGATTCCGCCGCGCCAAGGGCGATGTGGTGATCACGATGGATGCCGACCTGCAGGACAGCCCCGACGAGATCCCCGAACTCTACCGGATGATCAAGGAGGATGGCTACGACGTGGTGAGCGGATGGAAGCAGAAGCGCTACGATCCGCTGTCGAAGACGATACCCACGAAGCTCTTCAACGCCACCGCCCGCAAAGTGAGCGGCATCAGGAATCTCCACGACTTCAACTGCGGACTGAAAGCCTACCGCGGCGAGGTGGTGCACCACATCGAGGTCTACGGCGATATGCACCGCTACATCCCGTATCTGGCCAAAAACGCGGGCTTCTCGCGCATAGCCGAGAAGGTCGTGCATCATCAGGCGCGCAAATACGGCAAGTCGAAATTCGGCCTCGACCGCTTCGTCCACGGCTATCTCGACCTGATCACCCTCTGGTTTACCAACAAGTTCGGCGGCCGCCCGATGCACTTCTTCGGCCTGTGGGGTAGCCTTATGTTTATCATCGGCTTCATCTCGGCCATAGTAGTGGGAGGTCTGAAGCTCTACCATCTCTACAGTGGCCACAGCTACACGCTCGTCACCGATTCGCCCTACTTCTTCATCGCCCTCACGATGATGCTGCTTGGCACCCAGATGTTTCTCGCCGGATTTATCGGCGAACTGATAGCCCGCAACTCGTCGCGCCGCAACGACTACGAGATACGCAGCGAACTCAATATCGATCAGGCCGACATCCGATAAGTGCTGCTATGAATAAGATCCTGATTGCCATAATCGCTGCCGCCGCCGCATCGCTGCTCTGCCAGGGATGCAACACGTCGGGCTGCACCGACAATCAGAACAGTCTGCCGCTTGCCGGCTTTTATTCCTCTACGGGCGAGGGTATCACGATATCGGATATCGATATCAGCGGCGTGGGGCAGGCTACCGACTCGCTGCTCTACGCCTCCGGCACAAGTCTGCATCTGGTATATCTGCCCTTCCGAAGCAAGTACAACACGACCTCCTACGTATTCCACTACACGCAGAGTGGGATCGACAGCCCGGAATACAACGACACCATCTCCTTCGCCTACACATCGGAGCCTTACTTCGCCTCGGAAGAGTGTGGCGCGATGCTCACTTATACCATTACCGGGATGACCCACACGCGGCATCTCATCCAATCCGTGGAGATCGTGGACTCACTGATAACCAATACCGACATTGAAAGAATCAAGATATACTTCCGCACCGAACAGTAGGCCGTCGGCCCGCCTTCGGCTTCTGCTCCCGGTATTGGCTATGATACTGGGTGTATCGGCATTGATGGCGCAGTCGCAGCGCAAGATCACTCCGGTGCAGCCCGGCCAACCGTCCGCCGCAAAGACCGAGCAGACCGATCCCGACGGACGCCCCACGACGCTGCGCGAGACCCACGACGACAAGGGCAATGTGGTGTTTATCGACACCGTGACCGGTATGGAGTGGGTCGACACGCTCATCAACAATAAGCCCAAGGGTAATATCTATCCGAAGCTCTACACCGTCACCGCCGGTGTCAACGTATGGGATCCGGTGATGCGCCTGCTCGGCCAGCACTACGGTCTCGGCGAGGTGTGGGGCGAGCTGAGCCTCTACAACCGCTACAATCCCATCCTCGTGCTCGGTCTCGGTCAGGCTTCGATGACCCCCGACGGACAGAATTACACCTACCGCAGCCCGATGGCTCCCTACTTCAAGCTGGGCGTCAACTACAATATCCTCTACAACAGCGATCCGCGCTATCAGGTACACGTGGATATCAGCGGCGTGGGGCAGGCTACCGACTCGCTGCTCTACGCCTCCGGCACAAGTCTGCATCTGGTATATCTGCCCTTCCGAAGCAAGTACAACACGACCTCCTACGTATTCCACTACACGCAGAGTGGGATCGACAGCCCGGAATACAACGACACCATCTCCTTCGCCTACACATCGGAGCCTTACTTCGCCTCGGAAGAGTGTGGCGCGATGCTCACTTATACCATTACCGGGATGACCCACACGCGGCATCTCATCCAATCCGTGGAGATCGTGGACTCACTGATAACCAATACCGACATTGAAAGAATCAAGATATACTTCCGCACCGAACAGTAGGCCGTCGGCCCGCCTTCGGCTTCTGCTCCCGGTATTGGCTATGATACTGGGTGTATCGGCATTGATGGCGCAGTCGCAGCGCAAGATCACTCCGGTGCAGCCCGGCCAACCGTCCGCCGCAAAGACCGAGCAGACCGATCCCGACGGACGCCCCACGACGCTGCGCGAGACCCACGACGACAAGGGCAATGTGGTGTTTATCGACACCGTGACCGGTATGGAGTGGGTCGACACGCTCATCAACAATAAGCCCAAGGGTAATATCTATCCGAAGCTCTACACCGTCACCGCCGGTGTCAACGTATGGGATCCGGTGATGCGCCTGCTCGGCCAGCACTACGGTCTCGGCGAGGTGTGGGGCGAGCTGAGCCTCTACAACCGCTACAATCCCATCCTCGTGCTCGGTCTCGGTCAGGCTTCGATGACCCCCGACGGACAGAATTACACCTACCGCAGCCCGATGGCTCCCTACTTCAAGCTGGGCGTCAACTACAATATCCTCTACAACAGCGATCCGCGCTATCAGGTACACGTGGGTGTGCGCTACGGCTTCACTCCCTTCTCCTACTCCGTCCCCAATGCCACATTAGCGCCGGGATACTGGAATGAACCTGAGCAGATCTCGATTCCGAGCCAGCGCACTACGGCCGGGTACTTTGAATTCGTGGCCGGCCTGCGCGTGGACTTAGCCAAAGGTTTCTCGCTCGGCTGGGATGTGATCTACCACGCTCTGCTCCACGAAGGCAAATCGACCTACGGCAAACCGCTCTATATCCCCGGCTACGGCAAGCGCGGCGCTCCGTTCGGCGGCAGTTTCTCCCTCTCCTACACATTCCGGTTGCCGCAGAAGTCAGCTCCGGCCGACGATAATTCCATCACTTCCACCGTAGAATAAGCGTATGGCCAACCGTATCATAATCGTAGGCGCATCATCGGGGCTCGGCCGTCAGTTTGCCCTCGATTATGCCGACCGCGGCTGGACGGTAGGCATCTGCGCCCGCCGCGAGGAGCTGCTCAAGGCCATAGCCGCCGAGCGCCCCGGCCGAATCTGTTATGCCCCGATGGATGTGGCCGCTCCCGATGCCGAGGCAGTGCTCGCCGGCCTGATAGAAGCTGTCGGCGGTATGGATCTGCTGCTCTATTGCGCCGGCACCGGCTTCCGCGATCCCGACCTCGATGCCGCGCGTCTCGACCGCACGCTCAAGACCAATGTCGATGGATTCGCCCGGATCATCTCCGCCGCCTACCGCTACTTCCGCAGCCGTAACGCGCAGGGTCAGATAGCCGCCATCACCTCGATAGCCGCCACCAAAGGCATCGGAGTGTCGGCCGCCTACAGTGCCTCCAAACGATTTGAGCAGACCTTCCTCGAATCCATAGCCCAGCTTGCGCGGATGCAAAAGGTGAGGGTGGCCGTCACCGACATCCGCCCCGGATTCATCCGCACTGATCTGCTCGACGACTCCCGCAGCTATCCGATGCTGATGAGAGTGCCCGCCGTGGCCCGCAAGATCGAGCGGGCTATCGACCGTCGCCGTGCTACGATAGTCATAGACTGGCGCTGGCGCATAGTCACCGCGCTCTGGCGCCTTATCCCGCGTCAGCTATGGGTGCGGCTCAAAATTGATTTCTAATATCCATCCACCAAATATCCAACCCCGGTATGTCAATCATCAATCCTGATAAGAAAGTAGCCCTCTGCAGCGACCACGCCGGCTACGAGTATAAGAAAGCCATCATCGAGCATCTCAACGCCAAAGGCATCGCCACCGAAGATTTCGGCACGTTCAGCACCGACAGCTGCGACTATCCCGAGTTTGCCCATCCCTGCGCCGAAGCAGTGGAGAGCGGGCGCTGCTATCCCGGCATAGCCCTCTGCGGCACCGGCAACGGTATCTCGATGACCCTCAACAAGCATCAGGGCGTCCGCGCGGCCCTGTGCTGGCAGCCCGAACTGGCCGTGCTCGCCCGCGAGCACAACGACGCCAACATACTGGTGATGCCCGCCCGCTTCATCTCTCTCGAGCAGGCTCTGGAGATTGTAGATACCTTCCTTGCCACACCCTTCTCCGACGAGCAGCGCCACGCCCGCCGCATCGCTCAGATTCCCTTGCGATAAGCCTGCGGAGCGGAGAGAACCAATCGGCACTGCCGATTGTAATATATAGTAAAGAGGTCAACAACCATTTAATCCGCTTTACTATGAAACGCTCAAAATTCCTCTCCGCAATAATGATAGGCGCCACGGCTCTCACGATGAGCTCGTGTGGCGCTCTATGGACCTCCACATCCGTAGGCGTCGACTCCGGCTACTACGGCGCAGGCATCTACAACGACTGGTATTCCTCCTATCCCGGCGCTCCGCTTGCCCCCCCGATCTACTGGGGCAATCAGATCTATCCCGGCCCGCCGGCCCCGCCGGCTCAGCGGCCTACGGCAGCCTGGCGTCCGTCGGGCAATACGCGCCCGAGTGCCGGCGTCAACAATCCCGCTCCGTCGCCCACGCCCTCCGCTCCGTCGAATCCCAATCCGCCCTCCACGCGCCCGGCATATCAGCCTTCGCAGGGGAGTGGCAACAATATCGTGCCGAGCCGCCCCATCAACATCAACGGCTCCAACCCCGGCCCGGTGATTCAGCCGAGGTGACAGGCCGGCGCCGCTCCGTTCCGATTATTGTATATTTTCCGCGAGGCCCGAAATATTTAAGTAGGGAAGTTGGTGAAATTTTTGTACTTTTGCACATTCAGATGCAAAAGCTCAACCTACATATATCACCAACGTGGAAGCAAAGTATATTTTCGTAACCGGAGGTGTGGTATCGTCGCTCGGTAAAGGTATCATATCAGCCTCTTTAGCCTGTCTGCTCAAGGCGCGCGGCTATAGAGTGACGATCCAGAAATTCGACCCCTACATCAATATCGACCCGGGTACTCTCAATCCCTACGAGCATCGAGAGTGCTATGTGACCGTCGACGGCCATGAGGCTGATCTCGACCTCGGCCACTACGAACGCTTCACCAATGTGCAGACCACCCGCGCCAACAATGTCACCACCGGCCGTATCTACCAGAGCGTGATCGACAAGGAGCGCCGAGGCGACTATCTCGGCAAGACCGTACAGATCATTCCCCATATCACCGACGAGATCAAGCGCAATGTGAAGATCCTCGGCAATACCGGTCAATTCGATTTCATAATCACCGAGATCGGCGGCACGGTAGGCGATATCGAGTCGTTGCCGTTTCTCGAGGCCGTCCGTCAGCTCCGTTGGGAACTGGGCACCGACGCCCTATGCCTCCATCTCACATACGTGCCTTACCTCAAGGCGGCCAAGGAGCTCAAGACCAAGCCTACGCAGAACTCCGTGAAGCAGCTCCAGCACATCGGTATCCAGCCCGACATCCTCGTGCTCCGCACGGAGAAGGATATCCCGCAGGATATGCGCCGCAAGATAGCCCAGTTCTGTAATGTGGCTCCCGACGCGGTAGTGCAGTCGATCGACCGTCCGACGATCTACGAAGTGCCCATAATGATGCATGAGCAGCATCTCGACGAGATAGTGCTCAGGAAGATGGACGTGGACTTCAAGGGTCAGCCCGATATGGCGCCGTGGCTCGAATTTCTCTACAAGCTCCAGGAAGCCAAGGAGGAAGTCACGATCGGCCTCGTCGGTAAGTACGTAGAGCTTCAGGATGCCTATAAGTCGATCAACGAAGCTCTGTTTCAGGCCGCTACCTACAGCGACCATAAGCTCAATCTGAAATATATCCACAGTGAGAAGCTCACCGATGCCAATGCGGAGGAGCTGCTCGGCGGCCTCGACGGTGTGGTTATCGCCCCCGGATTCGGTCAGCGCGGTATTGAAGGCAAGTTCGCTGCTCTGAAATATTGCCGTACGCACGATATCCCCACCTTCGGCATCTGCCTCGGTATGCAATGTATGGTGATCGAATTCGCCCGCAATGTGCTCGGCTATGCCGACGCCAACTCCACGGAGATGAATCCCACTGTGCAGCACAATGTCATCGACCTGATGGAGGAACAGAAGAGCGTATCCAATATGGGCGGAACGATGCGCCTTGGCGCTTACGAGTGTGCGCTCCGGCCGGAGAGCCGCGTCGCCCGGGTCTATGGTTCCACTACGGTAAGCGAACGCCATCGTCACCGCTTTGAATTCAACAATGCCTACCGTGAGCAATTTGAGCAAGCCGGTATGCAGTGTGTGGGTGAGAATCCGGCCACTCACCTCGTAGAGGTGGTGGAGTTGCCCGACAAGCGTTGGTTTGTAGGCACACAGTATCATCCCGAATACAACAGCACTGTGCTCAATCCCAATCCGCTCTTCATCGACTTCGTGAAAGCCGCCATAGAGTACGGACGCGAGCGCGCAGAGAAAAATAAATAATTAATCAAAATCCAGTCGTTTCACATTACACTTTATTAAGCAAAGCATGAACCGCAATACACTCACCGGTCTTTTACTCATGGGAGCTATCATCATGCTCTTCATGTTTATCAATTCACCTTCCGAAGAGCAGCTCGCCGAACAGCGCCGCCAGAAGGAGCTCGCCGAGCAGCAGGCTTCGCAGCCCGCCCCCGAGGAGGTACTGACTATCGACACCGTATCGCCCGGCGAACGCGCAGGCATCATCCGCACCATCCGTCAGAATGGCGAGTTTGATGCTGCTGCCGGCACATTCACCCTCACCGCTCCCGGCGTCACTCTTTCAGTAAGCGCCGATTCTACAGCCGCACTCTCCGGCATGGTCAGGGGGGGCAACTCCGAGATCTCCGTCGCCGATATCCTGTCGGCTAATTATCCCGACTCTGTGTCGGTGAAAGATGCTGTGGCCGCTGTGGCTCTGCTTCGTAATACTATCGAAGAGTCGGCCCGCTATCAGGGATTCGCCCGCTTCCGCTCCGGTACTCCCGAGATCGTGGCTTCGCTCTCCAATGATGTGCTTGCTCTCGAATTCAGCAATCTCGGCGGTGTGATAGCCAATGCCAAGTTGCTCGATCCGCGCTACACCCGCTATGACTCCACCGGTCAGGTATGTCCCATAGCAGAGGGCGATGATATGTACGGCTTCCAGATCGCTGCCGCCGATATCACCTACGATACCCGCCAACTCTACTTCGAGGCCGTGCAGGAAAGCGACTCCACGGTGTTGATGAAGGTGACTCCCGGTGATGGCGCGATGCTCGGCTTCCGCTACACTCTGCCCCGAGGCGAATCCTACCTCGTGAAGATGGATCTTGTGCAGTCCAACATCGACGGTGTGATACCCACCACCGTATCCGGAATGCAGTTTAAGTGGAATCAGCGTATGGCCCGCAACGAAGAGGGTCGTGTGTTTGAGTCGCAGAATTCTGCCATCTATTATATGCTGGCCAATGGCGATGTCGACAATCTCTCGGAGATGAAGACCGATGCCGAGAAGGTAGACCAGCCTCTCGCATGGGTGGCGTTCAAGAATCAGTTCTTCTCCACCCTGCTCGTCCCCGGCGAAGGCTTCAGCCGTGCCCAGCTTCAGTCGACAGTGCTTCCCGACACTACCAAAAATTATCTCAAAGATATGGAGCTGACGGCCAATATGGACTATTCGTCGACGCTGGCAACTCCCGCATCGATGACCTTCTATATCGGCCCCAACTACTATCCTTTGCTCAGCGACCTCTCCACCGAGATCATTCCTGAAAAGGATCTTAAGCTCACGAAGCTGATTCCTCTCGGATGGTCGCTCTTCCGCTGGATCAACACCTGGATCGTGATTCCCGTATTCGACTTCCTCGGCGGATTCATCTCGAGCTATGGCATAGTGATCCTTCTGCTCACTATCTTCATCAAGATACTCCTCTTCCCCTTCACCTACAAGAGCTATATGTCGCAGGCCAGAATGCGTGTGCTCGCTCCCGAGATCAAGGCTATCAACGACAAGTTCCCCGGCAAGGAGAACGCGATGCGTCGCCAGCAGGAGACGATGGCTCTATACAACCGCGCCGGCGCCAATCCGATGTCGGGCTGTCTGCCTATGTTGCTGCAGCTGCCTATCCTTATCGCGATGTTCCGCTTCTTCCCGTCGGCGATCGAGCTTCGCGGCGAGTCCTTCCTCTGGGCTCATAATCTGGCTGGGCCCGACTATGTGATCTCGTTGCCATTCTCCATCCCCTTCATCGGTGACAAGCTCAGTCTCTTCTGTCTGCTCATGACCGTGGTCAACATCATCTATACCCGCATCAATATGCAGAATCAACCCGGCGGCAGCCAGATGGCCGGTATGAAGTGGATGATGTATCTGATGCCGGTAATGTTCCTCTGCTTCTTCAACAACTATGCCGCCGGCCTCAGCTACTACTACCTGCTGTCGCTGCTCATCACCATCATCCAGACCTACATCTTCCGTCAGGTAGTCAATGAAGAGAAGGTGCGCGCCACGATGAAGGCCAATGCAGCCAAGCCCCGCAAGAAGAGCGGATTTATGGCTCGCCTCGAAGAGGCTCAGCGCAAGCAGCAGGCTATGCTGCGCGAACAGCAGAAGCAGCGCGGCCGCAAATAATTCGAATTGTCTAATTATCTATAATCCATTTAGAAATCATGCTTAACCCCAAGATTCAAGACGCTCTCAACGAGCAGATT
>CAMWUX010000002.1 GCA_947177605.1 uncultured Porphyromonadaceae bacterium | reverse complement strand
ATTATCCGAGCTTCCCCGCACGAAAAGCGTACAATGACATTTTTACCATAAATTTCCTCTGGTTCCCACCGCCCCATCCGGAACAAGAATTCCCGACGTTAAATATTTTTTAACTATGGGTTGCCGTGATTTTGCCCCGCAGCGTGTATCTTTGCATACACTATGCGAAATCCCACACTATTGATATTCCTGATGCTCGCCACGCTTGGCGCGTATGCCGCCGATGTGGTGGTAGGTGCAGCTCGGCCGGATGCTTACCTGCCGCTTCTTCAGGGCAAAAGAGTGGCGCTATTGTCCAATCATACCGGGGTAGTGGATCTTCCGGACGGGAGCAGAATGCATACTCTCGATTATCTGCTGCGTGGAGGCGTGGATGTGCGTCTCATCCTCTCGCCCGAGCATGGGTTTAGAGGCACAGCCGCCGAGGGGCAGACGGTAGCCGATGATGTTGATTCTGCCACCGGTATCCCCATCTTCTCGCTCTACGGCAAAACGAAAGGTGCAAAGCGACTGGCCGGGATGCCGAAGGATATCGATGTGATCATCTGCGATATCCAGGATGTGGGCCTGCGATTCTACACCTATTATATCAGTATGATAGAGACTATGGAATATGCTTCGGCCAATGGCTTGGAGTATATCGTGTTTGACCGGCCCAATCCATTAGGTATGATAGTCGACGGCCCCGTACTCGATATGGCGTTGCGCTCCGGCGTAGGGCGACTGCCCATACCCGTAGTCCATGGTCTCACGTTCGGCGAACTTGCCCGGATGGCCTGGGGCGAGCAGTGGCTCGATGGTCAGACCGCCGATAGCCGATTGTCGCTCACGGTGATTCCCTGCCTCAACTACACCCACTCCACCCGCTACAGGCTTCCCGTCAATCCGTCGCCCAACCTCCGCACTATGGAGGCGATATACCTTTATCCTTCGACCTGCCTCTTTGAGGGCACGATCATGAGCCTCGGCCGCGGCACGGATAATCCCTTTACGGTCTACGGTCATCCCGATATGTCAGGCGTCGAGTTCTATTTCATACCCCGCACGGCCGCCAACGGTGCTAAGCCCGTATTGGCCGACCGGAAATGCTATGGTCTCGACCTCTCCACGATGGATCCCGAGGATGTAATAAGCCGCGGCGTAGACCTCACATACGTGATATCGGCCTACGATAATAAGGGCATGAAGAAGCACCGCAAGGAATTCTTCACCACATTCTTCGACAAGCTCATCGGCAACCGCAACGTACGCCGGATGATCGAGACCGGCCGCAGTGTAGCGGAGATCAAGGCTACGTGGACCGAGGAAGTGGAGCAGTTTAAGTCCCGTCGTCAACCCTACTTACTTTATCCGCTATGAGTCCGCTTGCAGTAATTCTTACGATCGTGGCCTATTTCGGTCTGCTGATAGGCTTGTCGACCATCGCATCGCGCGGTGCCACCGACTCCACATTCTTCACCGGTGGCCGCCGTACCCCCTGGCCTCTTGTAGCTATCGCTACGGTAGGCGCGGCTATATCGGGCGTCACATTTATCTCTGTGCCCGGAATGGTGGCCGCCAAAGGCTACGCCTATCTGCAGATGGTGCTCGGCTTCATCGTGGGCTATGCCGTGATAGCCTTAGTCCTTGTGCCGATTTTCTACAGCCGCAAGGTGATATCGATCTATTCCTATCTCGACGGCCGCTTCGGCAGGCGTACCTATCGTTCGGGCGCGTGGATATTCTTCGTGTCGAAGATACTGGGCGCCTCCGTACGCTTCTTCGTGGTGTGCGCAGTGTTGCAATTGCTCGTATTCTCTCCTCTCGGCATACCGTTTGAGATCAATGTCGCACTCACCATCATGGCCATCTGGCTCTATACAGCCAAGGGTGGCGTGAAGTCAATAATCTGGACCGATGTACTCAAGAGCCTCTGTCTGGTCGTATCGGTAGTGCTGTGTATCTGCTATATAGCTTCAGATATCGGCATAGGTGTCGGCGACATCCCTGCCGCCATCACCTCCCATTCCTCCGCCCGGATATGGCATTTCGACGATCCGCTGTCGGGCCAGTATTTCTGGAAGCA
Organism: uncultured Porphyromonadaceae bacterium; assembly: GCA_947177605.1. Taxonomy (GTDB): domain Bacteria; phylum Bacteroidota; class Bacteroidia; order Bacteroidales; family Muribaculaceae; genus Paramuribaculum. The sequence goes on along the minus strand of CAMWUX010000002.1, from coordinate 18,358 downwards.
ATTCATTGCCGGCATCTTCATGGCCATCGCCACCAACGGGCTTGATCAGGATATGATGCAGCGCCATCTCGCCTGCCGCGACTCGGTAGCTTCGCGCAAGAATATGATCCTCAGCGGAGTGATGCAATTCTTCGTCATAGCGCTCTTCCTGCTGCTCGGCACTATGCTCCTTATCTTCACCGAGCGTATGGGCATAGAGCAGCCGGCCAAGTCCGACGAGCTGTTCGGCCTCGTGGCCACCCATCCGTCGATGCCCGTGATAGTGGGCATACTTTTCATCATCGGCCTGATCTCCGCCGCCTATTCGGCAGCCGGATCGGCGCTGACCTCGCTCACCACATCATTCACCATCGACATACTCGGCGCCGATGAGGCAGACCACGCCCGCACCGGGCGCCTGCGCCGTCGCGTCCATATCGCCATGTCGGCTCTGATGGGACTGATCATCATAGGCTTCTACTACCTGTCGACCGACGATGCCATCTCGGCCGTATATACTCTCGCGTCTTATACCTATGGCCCGATACTCGGATTGTTTGCCTACGGCCTGTGCTGCCGCCGTCAGGTAGCCGACTTCATGGTGCCGTGGATATGCATGGCCTCACCGCTGATCTCGTGGGGTATCACACACCTGCTGCGTGCGGCGTTCTCCTACGAGACCGGCTTCGAACTACTGCTTATCAATGCCGCCGTTACCGCGTTGGGGCTACATCTGTCAACCCTCCTAACATCTTCCCGCAATGTCGAAGAATACGTTTAACCGCTACATCTGGTTTATAGAGACATTCCGTCGCCACGGCACTCTCACCCGCGAGAAGCTCAACGAGCTATGGCGCCTGTCGCCATTCTCGGGAGGGGAGGATCTGCCTCGCCGCACATTCTACTCCTACCGCAACGACATTGCCGAGATATTCAATCTCAGCATCGATTGCAATCCCTCCACCTACGAATACTCACTCTCGGAGATGGGCAATGCTCACGATCGGCGCTTTACCGACTGGATGCTCAACACCGCTTCGATGAGCTCGGTGCTCTCCGATGCCTCCGCCATCTCCGACCGTGTGTTTCTGGAAGACGTGCCGTCGGCGCGTATGTATCTCTCGCCGGTGATATCGGCTATGAAGCAGAACCGCACCCTGCACTTCGGCTACTCCCCGTATTCGCGTACAGGCAAACCGAAGCCCGTCACTCTGGAGCCGTACTTTCTCAAGATCTATCGTCAGCGATGGTATGTGACCGGCCGCAACGTGCGCGAGGATGCCATTAAGACCTACGCGCTCGACCGTATGACCGAGGTGAAGGTAGCCGACGCCACATTTGAAATCCCCGTAGATTTCGATGCCGAAGCCTACTTCCGCGACTCCTTCGGAGTGATCTTCACCCACTCGGAGGCGAAGAAGGTGACGATCCGCACTGACGCCCGCATGGCCAAATACTTCCGTGCCCTACCCCTCCATCATAGCCAGTCGGAGATGATCCACGACGACTACTCGATATTCACCTATAGCCTCCGTCTCACACCCGACTTCGTGGGAGAGCTTCTAAGCTACGGCCCGTCGGTGACGGTACTCGCTCCGCGCGAGCTCCGCGCCATGGTGGTGGAGAGCCTTACCAAATCACTTGAAAATTATAAGCAATGAGAATAGATATCATCACAGTACTTCCCGAGATGCTCACCTCTCCGCTGAGCTGCTCTATATTACGCCGTGCTCAGGACAAGGGACTGGTGGAAATCAACGTCCATAATCTGCGCGACTACACCACCAACAAGCACCGCAAGGTCGACGACTATCCCTTCGGCGGCGAAGCCGGTATGGTGATGCAGATAGAGCCTATCGACCGCGCTATCTCGGCGCTGAAAGCCGAGCGCGACTATGATGAGGTGATCTTCACCTCGCCCGACGGCGAGAAGTTCGACCAGCCGATGGCCAATTCGCTCTCTCTGGCCGAGAATCTAATAATCCTCTGCGGCCACTACAAGGGCATCGACTACCGCATACGCGAGCACCTTATCACTAAGGAAATCTCCGTAGGCGACTATGTGCTTACCGGCGGCGAACTCCCGGCATTGGCCATTACGGATGCTATCGTGCGGCTGATACCCGGTGCGATAGGCGATGAGCAGAGCGCTTTGTCCGACTCCTTTCAGGACAATCTGCTGGCTCCGCCGGTCTACTCGCGCCCGGCTGAATACAAAGGTTGGCGCGTGCCCGACATCCTGCTGTCGGGTCATCAGGCCAAGATCGATCAGTGGCGCTACGATCAGGCGCTCGAACGCACCCGTCGCCTGCGTCCCGATCTGCTTCAGGAGTAGGCTTTGAGTATCTTATTCACAAATGTCGGGTAGGCCATATTGGTGGCGAAATATTCGGCGGCATCCTCGCCTGCCTCTCGCCTGAATTCGGTATCGGTGATTGCGCGGTAGAGGGCATCAGCCAGCGGCTGCTCGTCGCCCGGCGGCACCATTAGCCCCTGCACATATTCAGGCTGAGCACCATTGTCGGTGGTGATCACGCACTTGCCCATCTTCATGAATTCCATCGGGGAGAGAGGGCATGCCTCGCGTACTATCGATGGAGCCACACCGATGTCGCTCTGCGCTATAAGGCCGTACACATCGGAGGTGAAGCCGGTGAAGGTGATGCGATCGGCGATGCCGTGGCGTTCGGCCTGACGGAGCAGTTTCTCGCGATATTCCCGCGGCTTGCAGGTACCTACGAGTACGAGATGCCAGGGCAGATTGCGCAATTGTCCGAGCGCTTCCACGAGCACTCCCACCCCCTTCGAACGGCGTATGCGGCCGGTAAACATAATTATCGGCACATCGGGCGCAATACCTGCTTCGGCGCGCAAATCACGCGTAGCTGCGGATTGCGGATGATCAGCGATACTGTTGTGTATCACGGTCATCTTCTCGCGCGGCATCCAAGGGTTGGCGCCGCTCCAGAGCCGATAGGCAAGTTGGGATACGAATATCATGCGATGGAGCTCGCGGTAGTGGCGCCGCTGCAGAAGCCATGTCTTTGACGGACGCGCGATATGGCGTGTGAGCACTACGCGGGCTTCGGAACCGGTGCGCCGCTTGGCTCGCATCACAGGCGCAAGGAAGCGGGCATCGTGGATATGCACTACGTCGGCATCGCGCAGGGCATCGCGCAGCGTCTTGTCGGAATATATGGAGTAAACCACTACACCATCGAGACGTGAGCTGACAGCTTCGGCGTCGCGGCAAAGATAACTTACGCTGTGGCCGTCGGCGGCGAGGGCGCGCCCCAGATCGAGCACATACTGCTCGGCTCCGCCCCACACCTTGCCGGGAAATATCTGCAATATCTTCATAATCAGTTGAATCTTATTACGTCGAAGTCGTGGCCACCGGCCTGTGCGGCGCGCCGAGAGAAATTACTGTTATACATCTGCGGGCCTACGATAAGATATGACCGGGCGGCTTCCTTCACGGCATAGAAGTCGACAAATGTTTTCAAGTCGGCATCGCCCTGATGTCCTGCCGCTCCGTCGATGTGAGCTACCTCACCGGGCAGGAAGCGGCAATAAGGGAGGCGCGAGGCTGCATATTCGAGGAAACTGACACTATCCGACGTAAGCACTACGGGAAGGGGATTGGCGCTGTGAATGGCCTCTATTTCGGCCACACAGCGATCCATCAGCGCCTGACGGGCATCGGCCGGGAGAGGCTGTCGCTCCTGCTTCGGCTCGGTGAAGTCGCCGAGTAGTTCGAGGAAGCGTGTCGATATGGTGATGTATTGGCCGGCGATACCCTCGCGCAGCCTGTCTAGTTGGCGGCGCACGGCATCAGAGGGTCGAAACAACTCATTGAAGAGCGAAGCGAATTGACCGTCGGCGCAGTAGAATACCGTGTTGACGTGAGCCTGCATGAAAGGCTGGGACAGGGCTTTGCCGAGCCGGCGTCGCTGATAGCGCAGTTCGCGTTCGGGGTAGAAGTCGCAGGTGGTCATAAGATACACCGGGAGACACTGTGCACGGTTGAATGTCAGTTCGCCCGGTCGCAGGTGCCAGTCGTAGGATGCCGGTTCGAGGTATCGCTCAAGATCGAATGGTGAGGTGAAGTTGATGCGGAAAGCCAGAGAATGCTCACGGCAATACTGATATGTGGCCACGATGCCGCGCAGGCGGTCCGCCAGTCCGCCGTGGTGACGGTAGCCGTCGGCCATGAACACCACGGTAGGCTCGGTGGTGGTGGTGACCGGTGCATCGTCGGAATACCGCTTGAGCAAATGGCGGCGGATAGTCCGTCGGTTCATGTAGTCGCGGAAGAAGAGGTAGTGGATCTCGGCGTGAATGCGTCGCTTGATGCGCTGAAAGAGGGTTGTGGTCATCGGCACGTTGCGTTATCGTTGTTCATCAGTGTGAGATAGCTCTGGAGCATGGCCTTGATGCCGCGCTCCATCTCGGCTGCCCGCTCAGGCTCCTGCTGCAGGAGGTTGTGCTTCAGCAGTGGATCGGTGCGGAAGTTGTAGAGTGCGGAGGCCGTAGCGGTTGTGGCATTGAACTGGAGGAGGTAGTCACCCTTGATGTATTGCGGCACGTGATCCCAGTTGAATGCGGCGCGGTCGGCCGGCTCGGTGGCGAGCAGATCCTGACCGAAAGCGATGTAGGGTCGGCTGGCACCCACATATCCGAGCAGAGTGGGCATAATGTCGATCTGCTGCGCCGGACCCTCCTGACGGCCGCGTGGAAGCTGACCCGATGGATCGAAGAAGAGGATCGGCACACGGAAGCCGCCGAGATCGGTCTTGTATTCGTCGTGGGTGGTCTTGCTCGATGCGTGGTCGGCCGTGATCACGAATATCGTATTGTCGTACCACGGCTGGCGGCTTGCCTCCTCGAAGAAGCGGTGGATGGCATAGTCGGTGTAGGATATGCACTTGTGGAGAGCGTGGATACCTTTGTCGACGAAGCGGTCGGCATACTGCTCGGGTACTTTGAAGGGATGGTGTGAGCTGACGGTGAAGATTGCCGCCATAAACGGCTGCGGTGTCTCGCTGAGCTTTGTGCAGAAGAATTGCAGGAAGGGCTCGTCCCAGATACCCCAGGTGCCGTCGTACTGCTCCATGCCGCCGAAGCGTCCGTCGGCCAGAAATTCCGTTTTACCGAAGTATTCCTTCACACCAGCCTGTCGGGTGAAGGCGTGGATGCCGAGACTTTCGTTGTCGGCGCCGTGGAAGAAGAGCGTACGGTAGCCCAAGGCGTCGAGCTCGGAGGCGAGTGAGTTGATGTGATTGGTGGCGTGTGGGCTAACCACAAACGGGCGGTTGACTCGGGGTATCGAAGCCAGCACGGCTGGAGGAGCGTCGATACTGAAGCCGGTATTGGCTATCATATCTGTGAAGTACATGCAGGAGTCGAGCATGGCGTCGGTATAGGGGGTGTAGCCCCCGTAGGTTCCACCGTCGAGGTCGCGGTTGAGGCCACCGATAAATTCCTGCGCGAAACTCTCCACTATGAGTATCACGATATTCTTTCCTCGTCCGGGTGCGTCAGCCACGGGCTGATGCAGTGGGCTGTAGATGGTGGCCAGCTCCTCGTCGGTGAAATATTGCGGCGTTGGGATGGTGGTCTCGCCGAGGGTGCGGATGAGGGTGAATGGCGTATTGAGCACGATACCCGCCTCTTTGGGGTGGTTGATGTAGTTGAAGGCGAAGTTTGTCGAGATCGGGCGCGTCGACGATAGGAAGAAGATATTGCCGCGCATACCGCATACGGCGATAAGTCCCGTGATGCCGAGGGTGATGATGCGGCTCACATAATATTTCCATAATGGCCGCTGAGCAGGCGCGGGATGGCGGTATAGCGTCACCATGGCCCATATCATCAGACCGAAGAGAATCACGAGATACCAGTGGGAGAGTATCTCTCCGCCGGCAATGGTGGCGAGATTACCCTCGCCGGAAAATTCTCTGATCACTGCGGCCGTAGAGCGGTGTCCGCGAAATTCAAAGAATACGGTGTCGGCCAGATTGATGAGTAGGCACAGGGCATTGACGGCAATGTATACGGTCTTGGTAGTGAGCCACCACCAGCGGCGTTCCTTCCAGTGGAGTGGCAGAAGGAACAGGAGTATAAAAAGGGAGTTGGTATAGAATATGGCCGATGTGTCGAAGCGCAGGCCGCCGCAGAAGAAGTGCCATGCGGCGGAGGCGGTGATGCTGTCGCCGAATATGCGCCAGTTGACCATTACGAAGAGGATGCGGCACACGAGGTAGAGGGCGTAGATGATTGCGAGGTCGCAGGCGAGTGCTATCGGCGTGGAGCGCCAGCAACGGTGTGCGTATTGGTGAATGTCTTTACGTGTCATAGCTTTGAGAGATAGGAGTAAAGCCGCTGCAGCAATGCTTTGCCGAGACGTTGGCGTGAGGCATCGGCACCGTCGACGGGTCGGTCGGCCACGTTGTCATAGTCGGTTATGCCGCGGATATCCGTGAGCAGAAATCCATTGGAGTATGTATGGAAGCCGAAGGGACGGCTATAGGTATCGGCTGTTACGTCGCGACTGAAGGCAAACTCGCTGTGGTCAATGCCCATCTGGCCGAGTATTGTGGCTGCTACGTCGGTCTGCGATGTAGGTGTGTCGATTACCGTGGGCGCCTTTACGGCTCCGCCGGCAAGCACCACGGGGATGTGGCAGTAGTCTTCGCGGCGACGGCTGTCGTCGGGTAGGTTGAGGCCGTGGTCAGCCATCACTACTATGAGCAGATTATCCCACGCCGGGCTGCTTTTCAGCTTTTCGATGAGTTGGCCGAGGCTGCGGTCGGTGTATGCATAGGCATTGTCGATTTCGTCGGGTAGCGTCTTTGTCGGTACCACGAAGGGCTCGTGCGACGACAAGGTGAGCAGGGTCATATACCACGGCTTTCCGGCGCGTGTGAGGCGCTCTATCTCTGTGTAGGCGCGATCCATCACAGGACCGTCATGTACGCCCCATTTGCAGCGGTCGGCTTCGGCGGGGAAGTCTTTCTTGCTTATAAGGTGTTTGTGTCCCGATGCGAGGAAATAGTCGGCCAGATGCATGAAAGTAAGTTCGCCGCCGTGGAGGGCGATGGTGTCGTAGCCCAGAGCGGCGAGAGTGGCGGGGAGAGCCGGTAGCGCGGCCAGCTTGCGGGTGTAGCGGATTATGGATGTGGTGGGCTGACCCGGCAGTCCGCTCAGGGCAGCTACGATACCGCGATCGGTGCGGAAGCTCGATGCACTGCATCGGCTCAGAAGCACACCTTCGGATGCGAGCCGGTCGAGATTGGGAGTCACTTCGGGCTTATCGCCTACGCAGCCGGTAAATTCCCCGCCCAGGCTCTCCCACACGATAAAGAGGATATTGGGTCGGTCGGTGGTGAGAAGTTGGGTGGTAGGTAAGCCGTGGGTGGGAAGTGCGTCGCGGAGTTCGGCGTCACACTCCTCATCGGTCATAGATACAAAGCGACCGGAGAAGGCGTCTTTGGTACCGAGGGAATAGATGAAGTTGTAGACAGGGTTGAGGGCCCAGTGATTGAAAAACGGCTCGGGGCTGTAGTACGCCATACTCGGATTGTTGGGCCGGAGGCCGAGTCCGCGGATTATTATGGCGAGAAGTGCAGCAGTGGCCAGAGTGGCAAGTATGATGAGGGGGTAGCCCCACCATGCTGATATGGCCGTGATACCGAAATCGGTATAGATTCTTGTGGCGGTGATGGCACCGGCTATGTAGATTGCCGATACTGCGATGGCGAGACACGACGCTCCGGCTACGTACCGGGCTGATACGCTTGCCACGGCTTCGCGCGGCGTGCGGAGATAGGGGAGTACGGAGGCGTCGATCTTAGCGCTCCAGAAGCGGTAGAGGACTGAATCGCCTACTGAGATAAGTCCGGTTATCAGGCCTGCGATGATGAAGTAGACGGTGAGCGGCCAAAAGGGATTAAGACCGCAGCAGGTGGCGGCTGCCGATATCAGTAATGGCACTGCGGTAAGGTAGCTCGCTATGATGGCATCAGAGCGTGAGCCGTGGCGTAAGGTATCGAGCCAGTTGCGCGCGCTGATGGCGCAGCTGCGGCCCTTACGGTTCATCAACATGAAGAGCGGTTTCTGGACGAGGAGGTAAAATAGTATCGTCCAAATCCATATCGCGGCGCTATATGCGAGAAATTCAAACATCGGCTTTCTTCTCCTTACCCAAAATATCGATAACCCTGCCTACGATCATATCCTCCGATAAGCGTCGCATACAGGCCATATCGCCGCGACGGCAATGCGTAGATCCGGCGATGGTGCAGGGCTGGCAGTCGATGCCCGACATCATCTGAAGGTTGGCGGGCTGACGGTAGGCGGTAAAGCCGCAGGCGGGGGTAGTGCTGCCCCAGAGGGTGAGCACCGGAGTGTCGACGAGCGATGCGAGATGCTGATTTGCGGAGTCCATGCTTATCATCAGCTCCATCTTCGACATCATGGCAAGCTCGCCGGCCAGATCGAAGCGACCGGCTACCGAATGGCATCCGTCGATTTCTCTCGCCCACCATTCCATCTCCTTGGCTTCATGGCCGCGGCCACCGAAGAGATACACGTTTACACCTCTTTCGGCGAGTGACTGCACTACACGGCGCATCATTTCAGGCGGATACATTTTGTTTTCATATCTCGCAAAGGGTGCTACCCCTACGGCCGGGTGGCCTACGGGAGCGGGAGCCTGCGCCGGAATATCTGCGAATAGTGAGCGGAAGGTGAGGGGCGCGCTGAATCCCAGCTTATCGAATACACTCATATACCGATGGATAAAGTCGGGCTGCACGAGATCGTGGCCGAGAACCTTTCCACGCGACCGGCGCATCTTGTCGACCTTAACCACTCTGACACCATGGAGGCGCATCCAACTGTCGATAAGCCATGTGCGGCCTACATTGTGTAGATCGGCCACCGCTGTGGGTCTGAGCCGGCTGAGCTTACGGAGCAGACGGTGGCGTCCGGTGATACCGCGATAGTCGCGCGGCTCGATAGCTTCGACGCTGACATTTGCGGGTGCGTTGATGAACAGACGGCTGAAAAACGGTCGGGTCACTACGGTGATCCGTACCTCCGAATGTGCCTCGGCCACACTGTAGATCACAGGGAGCGTCATAGCTACATCGCCGAGCGCGGAGAAGCGCAGCACAAGCAGATGGGGAGGTCGTGGGTGGGAGTCGGTATTCATTTGGGTAGTTTCAGATAGTCGGGAAATGTGATGCTCAGCTTTCGGCCGTAGCGGTCGACGAGGGTTTGATAGTCGGGCACGGATGCGGCTTTGCGGAGCGTCTTCTGCCGCCAGGGAAGTGATATTTTCTCGTCGGCACGGAGATAGTGGCCGTATGTCTCGTATTCGGAGAATGGAGAGGGACCGGCGAGGTCGAGCTGATCTATGATGGCCTGATACCATTTCTTACCGCTGCGGCTCTCGATATCGGCGCGCATCTGCGCGAGCCGTCGGCGATCAAACATCATCTTGTGGGCCACATACGAAAGCGGCTCCTCACGGGCTATGCCGAGAAGTCGCTGCATGGCGCCATAATAGGGGCGATGGTATTCGCTGCTGCGGTACATCACGGTGCGCCCATGCGGGTCGACGAAGGTGTGTGGCCGGAGCAGGATGTGGTCGGCGTCGATGACGAGAAAGTGGGGCGAAGAGCCGATGGTGCCGGCAAGTTTGAGCAGCTGCTGGTACATCCATCCCGAGCGGTCCTGTCCGTCGGCGGTGATGATGTGGAGATCTTTTGGCCCGAAGCCGAGCACCGCTCGCTCGTCGACGAACTCCATGCCAAGCTCGAGGGCTATGCTACGCGTCACTTCCGTGTCGGGCGCCACGAGGTATAAGGCGTCTATGGTGTGAGGTACGCAACGACGCACGCCCTCTACGCATCGCGGCAATACGTCGATGTCTTTTTCTATAGCTGTGATCACAATGTCGACAGGCCCTTTCCAGTCGGCCGCGGGCATCGGTCTGTGGCGTAGGCAGGCCAGCGCGTAGCGCAACCGACGCAGATGCTTTTTGAGAAAGGGACGGCTCTTCGACATGGCTATCAATGATTGGTGAGCCGGAAGTAGCTTTGAGCAACCATACGGCCTATGAGCAGCTCGCGTCGGCGTGAACGGAACTGGTGGCAGTATTCGTGGGCATGGCGGATGATGGCTTCGGCCTCTTCGGGATGGTCGATATAGTATTGCAGTTTCTCCTCCACGTCGGAGTAGTCGGCCTTCACTTCGATATAGTGGAAGTCGGGTATGAGGGTGCCTTCCATAAACCATGATTCGATGCGCGGACGCGGCATGACGGCTATGGAGTTGGAACTCATCACCCACTTGAGGTTGGTGGCTACGTCGTGGCCCTCGATGCAGCAGATGAATTTATATTCGAGCTGCCCCTCGATGGAGATGAAGGGCTTTACGTAGGCGGGGTCGACGATGTAGTCGTTGTTGACCTGACCGGCGTCGACGAGCGGGTGATTGTGGTATAACTCCAGGAAGCGGGTGCGCCATGGCTGGTTGCGCACTACGTTGCGGAACACGAGCATATCTTTCTTGTCGCGGTAGCGGCGGCTGTCGTGGAGAAATGCGAAGTGGCGCACGCTATCGAGCTTGGTGAGCACGGATAGGGTGGGGCCGTCGACTATGGGGCGGCTCTTGACGAAGGCGGGCTCGGGGGGCGTGTAATCGATGTCGCCGAAAAGATAATTGAAGCGTGCGGCGGGATCGCCTGCTCTGACTATCTCGAAGAGGTCGAAGAAGTAGCCCGACCATTTCTTTTTCTTGCCGAAGGGATACTTGAAGTCGGCGACGGCCACGGCAGTGGCATCGTTGAGGCGTGCGTCGCGGGGAAGGTTGACGTAGTAGTTGACGCGACTCATGCAGTATTCGCGTTCTTCTCGGCTGAGATGCCTGAGCTGACGGCGGAATTTGGCTCTGATCCACCCCGAGGGGAGGTAATAGCGTATGAAGCCGCCGGCATAGAACCTCCATCGGCGCCATCCCTTGAGCAACGACCGTCTGTCGAGCCGGATTCTCATTTCTCGCCCAGCTGCTTAAGATATGCCTCTACGCCGGCTATGTCCTTGCGGTTGTCGACGGAGAGGGACTTGCAATGACAGTTGTAGTAGTAGATGGGCATATGGTTTTCGAGGAAGCGGAATGAGTCGTTTTCCTCGATTTTCTCGATGGGACCGCGCGGAGTGTTGTGGTAGTAGTCGAGCGATCCGCGGGTGAACGCGCCTACGCCTACGAATTTGTGGAACACGTAGTCCATGGCTCCCTTCGGGTAGGGGATGGGGCTGCGCGAGATGAAGAGGCAACGGTCGTCGGCTGCGGTGACGATCTTGAGGTTGGTGGCATCGACTACCTCCACGGGGTTGGTGAAGTCGGTCATGAGGTTGGATACGTAGAATCCGTCGGCGGGGAGTTCGGCGGGGATACACTGCACGATGGCCTCACTTGTAAGGAGGGGTTCGTCTCCATTGACCATTACGTAGAGGTCGGCCTCGACTTTGGTCGATACTTCGTAGAGACGTTCGGTGGCGGTGTCGTGGTCGGCGGAGGTCATGATCACCTCGGCGCCGAAGCTCTCAGCGGCTGTACGTATCTTGTCGCTGTCGGTAGCTACCAGCACGCGGTCGAATTCTTCGACTTCCATGCAGTGCTGCCATACCCACTGTATCATAGGCTTGCCGGAGATGAGGGCAAGGGGCTTCTCAAAAAAACGGGTTGACTCGGCGCGAGCCGGTATTACACATACTATTTTCATTGCTTCTGAATGATATAAGGTTACGGATTATTATTTCGTCAGGGTATTGGCGGCAGGGGTGTAGCGCCAGCGTTTGTGGCTCCAGAGCCACAAACCGGGATCGCGGCGTATGGTGCGCTCAAGCAAGCGCATATACTCGCGTGTGTAGGGATATTCCTCGGAGGAGTTTGATATATCGATGGGCTTGAAGGTCAGGCGATAGTGGCCGCGGCTCGGCTTCTCTACGTCGAGATACAGGAAGGCGGCTCCCAGACGTGCACCGAGCTCTTCGGCGCCCACGTTGATGAGGGTGTAGGGGTGATTGAGAAACTCCATCACATGCTGTGAGCGGTCGTGGTTGGGCGAGTGGTCGTCGATTATGCCTACGATGAAGGAGCCATAGTCGCGGCGCAGCTGCAACATGGTGCGCATAGCTTTGTCCTGCGGGATGTTGACTGAGGGGAAACGGTCGCGTACGCGTTGCATCACGCGGTCGAAGGCCCGATCGTGTAGGCTCTTGTAGATCTGAGCCGATACTTTCGGCTCGGAGTAGTGCATCATGATCGAAGGCACCCATTCCCAGTTGGCATAGTGGCCGAGATAGAGGAAGATGGGCTTGCCCTCGGCGGCCATCTGCTCCACGAGCCCGGCATCGCGTACTTCTACTCGGCGGCGTATCTGCCGGTCGGAGATGCATAGTAGCTTCACGGTCTCCACAATATTGTCGGTGAGCTGGCGGTAGAATCGCTTCTCGGTGTGGCGCAGTTCCTTCTCGGTCATATCGGGGAAGGAGAGACGCAGATTCTCGCGCACTACCTTACGGCGGTATTTCAGCACACGGTGCATCAGCAGGCTCAGGAAGTCGCTAAAGCCGTAAAGCGCCCAAAGAGGCAGCCACGACAGGGGCTTGAAGAGCGCCATATACATTCTGTATTTTGCTTTTACCGAGGCCATAGGTTATGTGCTATTTCGTCGACAATCTCTGCTGTGGCGCCCACGTTGCGTTCCACATATTCACGGGCTTCGCGCTTTGCGCGAGCCGACAGTTCGGGGTCGGTTTTCAACTCCGTGAGCCATCGGTCGAGCTCTTCAGCTGAAGATACCTTGCGCCCGATGCCGCGCTCGATTAGCTGCGCCGGAGTGACTTTGCGCTCTATGCGCGGGCCGAAGGCCACGGGCACACCGTAGACTACCGGCTCTATAACGCTGTGGAGCAGCTTGGTGAATCCACCGCCTACATAGGCCCAGGTGGCATAGCGATAGAGGTAGGCGAGCTTGCCGATGCAATCCACTATCATTATGCGGCGTCCCGCCATATCCGTGTCGGCGTCGCACTGGCTCAGTCGCAGTGCGGGCTCGTCCAGCTTCCGCTCCAGCTCAGTGATATGGCCGGGAGTGATGTCGTGAGGCACATGGATGAATTTCACATCGGTGTGCTTGTTGGCGAGCCGGGTCATCATAGCGGCATCGGTGTCGTCGCTGATACTGCCGGCTACGAATACGGGCATATCCCCTTGGCAGAAGCGCTCCAGTATGGGGTCGCTCCAGGGGGTACGGGCCACAAGGGCAGCATTGTCGAAGAGCGGATCGCCGCTCACCTGCGCGTCGGTGTAGCCGAGCATACGCAGATTGAAAGCCGACTCCTCGTTGAGCACGAAGATGCGGCGGAAGGTGGAAAGCGCCTTGCGGTAGATTTTGCCGTACCAGCGGAAAAACTGCGAGTTGTCGCGAATCACCGCCGATACCAATATCGTGGGTACGGAATGGAATTTGAGTTGCTGGAGCATATTGGGCCAGTATTCCGACACCATCACTACTGCGGCCGACGGGCGCAGTGCTTCGACAAACCGACGGGCATAGCGCCGCGTGTCGAGCGGCAGGTAATAGATATGGTCGATGAGGCCGTAGTTGTGAGCTGAAGCGCCTTCGTAGCCGCTCGGCGAGAAGAATGTCATCACCACACGGCAATCGCCTCTCTCTTTCAGCGCTTTGATGAGCGGTCGCGCAATCTGGAATTCGCCAAGCGAAGCTGAATGAAACCATACCAGAGGACGATCGTCGCCGGCGCTGCGCGCGGCCTCCATATCGGCTTCCACACGGTCGAGCAGGCCGCAACGTCCTCTCACAAACCGGGGGAACTTGCGGCGGGGCTCACACGGCAGACAGCGTCCGTAGAGCTTCAGCGCAGAGTTGACCGTATTGATCGCTATGTTGTAGATTACATTCATATGCTCAAAGACGCAAAGTTACAAAAAAAATGTAAATCCACGGCGAGAGTTGCGTGAATGGAAAAGAAATCCTACCTTTGTAGCCACTAAGCCCGGATGGCGGAATCGGTAGACGCGCTGGTCTCAAACACCAGTGGAGCAATCCATCCCGGTTCGAGCCCGGGTCCGGGTACTGACAGAGGATTCTCACCCCGAGAGTCCTCTGTCCTATTTATTGGCGACTGTCGGAGGTCTTTCTAGTCTGCTCTTATTGACCCCAGTTTAGTGTTTTGGGGAATTCTTTTCGTGAATTTGAGATAAAGATATGTTTGTCTCAGTTTTTTTACTAAAATTGAGATAAAAAAAATCTTATTTCAAATTATGGCTAAAATTTGAAATAAAGAATTCTTTATTGTAAATTTGTGCGTTAAGCATATATAATATGATTGAACTCGACAACTTTACATCAGGCCATTATGAAGATGGATACGGATATAAATATTTTGTGCCCAATACCATTAACCACCAATGGGTTTGGAATAATCCGTCGATTAATCATCTTTTAGAAAAGGCAGCACTTAAATTGGGTGAGTTAAACTCATTCTCCAAACTGGTTCCCAATATAGACTTGTTCATTCAACTACATGTTACAAAAGAAGCCGTTGTTTCGAGTCGAATCGAAGGAACTCAAACAAGAATGGATGAGGCTCTATTACCGGAAGCTGAAATAAAAGAGGAGCGCAGGGATGACTGGAAGGAAGTCCAAAACTATGTAAAAGCAATTAACGACGCCATTAATAGTTTGGAGGCATTACCACTATCGAGTCGCTTATTACGCAATACACATAAATTGTTGCTGGATAGCGTCCGAGGCGAACATAAACTACCAGGCCAATTTAGAACTAGCCAGAATTGGATAGGTGGAAAATCACTTGCTGATGCTAAATTCATTCCACCAAATCATCAATTGGTTGGTGAACTTATGGCTGATCTGGAAAAATTTCTCAACAATGACAGTATACTCTTACCCGCACTTCTCAAAATAGCGATAGCACATTACCAATTTGAAACTATTCATCCATTTCTTGATGGTAATGGTCGAATCGGTCGATTATTAATAACCTTGTTTCTTGTAAAAGAAAAAATATTGGATAAACCGCTTCTATATCTGTCGACATTTTTTGAGAATCCAAAGGATCTATATTATGATAACCTTTCTGCCATACGGACTAAAAACGACATGACACATTGGATTAAATATTTTTTAGTCGGAATTGAGCAAACAGCATCAACAGCGGTCGAAACCCTATCCTCTATACTGCAATTCAAAAGTAACGCTGAAGATAATATTCGTTCGTCATATAAGAGCAGGTCTACAAATGCGATAATATTATTCCATAGATTATTGGAAAATCCATATATCACGGTGGACGATGCTGCTAAAATATGCAATATTGCCTATAATTCAGCAAATACACTTGTTAAAATGATGGTTAAAGATAATCTGTTAAAGGAAATCACTGGTCAAAGTCGTAATAGATTTTTTGTTTGTCATTCGTATCTTTCATTATTTGAATGATATAATATTTTTGAGTATAAATTATGATTCCAACTTATCAGGAGTGTATGCTCCCTCTTCTAAGGTTATTGAAAGAAAAGGGTACATTGTCCCTTTCGGAGTGTACTAATATTCTATCAGAGAAGTTTAGGCTAACACCTCATGAAAGAAATGAACTCCTCCCGTCTAAAAAACAAACCATTATTAAAAATAGAGTTGGATGGGCAAAGTTTTATTTGGATAAAGCAGGGCTCCTTGAGGTGCCATCGCGAGGAAATTATGCGTTAACAGATAACGGTCTACGGTTTCTTGATGGTAATCCCTCAAGCCTAACAACTGAAGATTTAATGAGTTTCCCTGCTTTCAAGAATTTTATAACAAACAATAAAGAAGCAGAAAAATCATTGACTACGCAATCTGCAATCCAAGATATTCCAACTAAAACCCCTGAAGAAATCATAGATGAAAATTTCAAATACATTATTCATAACCTTGTAGATGAGGTCTTGGGGCTGGTCCTGCAAAAGGATTCAGATTTTTTTGAAAGGCTAGTAATGGATTTACTCGTTCAGATGGGTTATGGTGATGGTCGGGTTACACGAAGAAGTAGGGATGGTGGAATAGATGGAATAATAGACGAAGATAAATTGGGCTTAGAAAAAATATATATACAGGCAAAACGGTGGCAGCCTGGTAATAATGTTGGTAGATCAGAGGTTGAAAGTTTTGTCGGAGCCATAGATAGACAACGAGGTAACAAAGGTGTTTTTATTACTACATCTGATTTTACAAGAGAAGCATATGAACATACTTCAACTCATGTCAATCTCGTTAAGATTAATGGAAGGAAATTGGCAGAACTAATGATTCAATACAATATAGGGGTTACGATAAAGAATATTTACGAAATTAAGAAAATTGATTTGGATTATTTTGATGAGGCATAACAATAATCCACATTCCCCAGCCGGTCGAGGTCGGCTAAAATCGGTTCTAATACGGCACGGTTGGTGATGCGTCCTAAATAATAAGCATTTTTTGTAACATTTATTAAGGATGCGTCTTATGGCAGGCATGTCATACGTAGAAACGGCCGGGTCAAAAAAGGGCGCAGCCTATTTTTCGTACTATACTGAAAATATAAAACAATGAGACTGCACCGTAACCCATTATTACGACACAGCCTTTAGTGTTGGATGGTATTTGGGTTTAGTGATGCCACTCCAGATCTGCGGTACGAAAAGAGAATGTACGAACGCCTTCACTGAAGAATTCTACATTTATTTTCATTGTCCGAGAGTTTTTCAAGTTCTTCAATAATTTATTGTAGTTGCTTAAGAACAATATATCAGTGCTGTAATCCGAGGCTTCGTTGCAATGAACAGTAAATGCTTCATTTTCGTCAAATCTAACTTTGATATTTGTGCCGTTTATGCTGGAATTAAATTGACCCTTTGAAATTTTGATATATATGTCTTTGCCATATTGGGGGCTATCACGAATTGTCAGAATGAGTCTGCTCCCACCATCGTAAGGAAAGTCAAAGTCAACGCTATTTTCTGAGGTTAATGTTGCAAAGTATGTGGTTTTGTCGGTCATTTCATCAACGGACTCGGTATAGTTCCATGCGGATTTCTCCTCTACTATAGGTGTTGTTACATCTTCTTCATAATCCACAACAACAGGCTCGGTTACGGCGATTGAATCTGCTTGGCTTGATTGAGATGAAGTAGCGGTATCAATGCAAGAGTATATCAGGAGTGAGGCTGGTATGGTAAGAAGTACGTATCTTTTCATTTTTGTGCGGGCTTATTATGATGTCGTATTGATGATTTTTTACTTCGCAAATATAAGAAATATTTTCGATTGTGCATGCCTCGAAATCGTATTTAGGCGGGGTAGTTGAGGAATAGGAGGTAGTGGCCTCGGGCGCGGATGGTGAAGCAGGGGACGGTGATCTCGTTGAGGGTGCCCTGCCACCAGCGGTCGAAGTCGTGGATGGGATATCGCAGGCCGTCGGCTTCAAGACCGGTGGCTCCGAAGTTGAATATAGATATTTGTGTGCCGGTGGGGCACCGGAAGGTGTGGTCGCCTATTACCGGGATGAATACACCGAAGTCAGTGTAGGCCCGGGCATCGATGCCGAGCTCGAGGTAGTCGATGAGTAGGCTGAGGTTGCCCAATGTATGATCTTCACGCAGACCGGTGGCGGCAAGGATGGCGATGCGCCGGATACCTTTCGATGCGAGATATCTTACGGCTTTGGTCTGATCGTTGGTCTCCTGATCGGGGAAGCGGCGGATGATGTCGCGATAGCCGGCGGCGATCTGAGGCGAGAGTGAGTCGCAGTCGCCCACGATGCGCCACACGGGAGCCGGTGTGGCGAGGTAGCGGTTGGCGGCGCCGTCGCAGCACACTATCCTGTCGCATCCGTCGAGCCAGCGGAGTGCGAGGGGGTGGGTGGGGAAGCTGCCGGCGTCGATGACTACGGCTTCAGGTGAGAAGTCTGTGATAGAGTTCATAGGGATGTCGATCATTCTTTTATCATCATTCGTTTCCATTGTCTGTATCCGAATATGGCTATTACTGCATATATAGCATATAGGCCGGCTGTGAACCAAAGGTCTTTATAGCAGTATAGCGCTGCACACGCTACATCGGCAGCGATCCATACGAGCCATTGCTCAACGTATTTGCGGGCGAGCATCCACATGGCTATGATGCTAAGGGCTGTAGTGAACGAGTCGGCCCAGGGTACGGTGCTGTCGGTGTATCGGCTGAGTATGAATCCGATGGCACAGAACAGGGCGATAAATACCAATGAGAGGGGAGGGTAGAGCC
>CAMWUX010000001.1 GCA_947177605.1 uncultured Porphyromonadaceae bacterium | reverse complement strand
GAATGTACTTCGCTTCCGACGGTCATCCCGGCATGGGGGGGCTCGACATATTCCGCGCCACCCTCCGACCCGACGGCCATTGGGATGTGGCCAATATGGGCTCGCCGGTCAACTCCCCTTCCGATGACTTCGGCATCACGTTCGATCCATCGTCGTCAATCCCGGCGGGCTACTTCAGCTCCAACCGCGACGACGCACGCGGCTACGATCACCTGTTTTCGTTTGAATTGCCCGATCTCAAGATCGTGCTCAACGGGTATGTGACCGACCTCGACGAAGAGCCTATCGCCTCGGCGGTGGTACGTATCGTAGGCAATGACGGCTCCAATCAGCGCACCGTGACCCGCAACGACGGCTCATTCTCTTTCCCCCTATCGCGTGGCGTGAGCTACGCCATGATGGCGGGCGCCAAGGGCTTCCTCAATGCCAAACTCGAATTTGCCACCGATACAGCCGAAGTGGATGCAGAGTATGGCCTCGACTTCATGCTCGCCTCTCTCTCCAAGCCCAATATCGTGGAGAATATCTTCTATGACTTCGACCGCGCTACCCTGCGCCCCGAATCTACGGAGGCTCTCGACGAACTTGTGGAGCTGCTCAACGACAATCCCAATATATCGATCCAGATGACTTCGCACACTGACCGCATCGGCGGCGAAGAGTATAATCTTGATCTGTCGCACCGCCGAGCCAAGGCCGTAGTCGACTATCTTATCGAGGCCGGTATTGTGCCCGACCGACTGCAGTATCAGGGCTACGGCAAGTCGAAGCCAAAGGTAGTGACTAAGCGCGTGGCACGTCTCTATCCGCAATTCAAGGAGGGCGACGAACTGACCGAAGAATTCATTCTCGCCCTACCCGAGGAAGCAGACCGCGAGGCAGCCGATCAGATCAACCGTAGAACTGAATTCAATGTAATAGCCGTCGACTGATAGCCATGCAGTTGTTCACGCCCGTCGAAATCGAGAAAGCATCCAGCGATATCCGCCACGATACCCCCGTGATGCTTTTAGGTTCCTGCTTCAGCGATTCGATGGCGGAGCGTATGCAGTCGCAGCTTTTCGATGTCACGGCCAATCCACTCGGCACGCTCTACAATCCTGTAAGTATCCGGCGGTGCCTCGAAGCGATGGCCTCGGGTGAATCCTTTAAGGAAGCTGACCTCACGCAGTATGGAGGCCTCTATCATAGTTTCCTCTGTCATTCGAGCCTATCGCGCACGACCGCCGACGATACTCTGGGCGCCATCAACTGCGCACTCGCAGAAGGTGCGCAGGCTCTTCGACGCGCTTCCCATATCTTTCTCACGCTCGGCACGGCGATGGTGTACCGATTGCGCGCCGACGGCTCGGTAGTGGCTAATTGCCACAAGATGCCGCAGCAGCTATTCGACCGCCGTATGCTCTCGGTCGAGGAAGCTACCGAGGCGCTTCAGGGCTGCATGGACGCAATCCGCTCTGTCAATCCCTCTGCTCAGGTATGGCTGACCGTCAGCCCCATCCGACATCTCTCCGACGGAGCGCACACCAATACCCTATCCAAATCCACTCTCCATCTCGCTGCGGCAGGTATAGATGAAGCGCACTATTTTCCTGCTTACGAAGTGGTGTGCGACGAACTCCGCGACTATCGCTTCTATGCCGCAGATATGGCTCACCCCTCCCCGGTAGCCGCCGATATCGTCTATGAACGATTCGCCGACTGCTTCTTCAGCGAGCCGACCAAGACTATGGCCCGCGACTGCGCGAAACTCGTCAGACGCCTCGCGCACCGCAGACTTACCGCCAATCAAGAAGAATTCGACCGTTTCCGAGCAAATACCCTGAAGCTGGCCGACGAAATAATATTGAAATACCCAACTGTGGAGAGCGCCCTGCGGCGACTGCTCCGGAATCACAATTTTTCGTCATGACTTCATACACTCTGGCACAACTCGCCCAAATCCTGCGACAGCCGGTAATACCTATGTCGCCTTCACGACGTATCACGACCCTGCTCACTGACAGCCGTTCGCTTACCGACGCCGACGAATCTCTCTTTTTCGCACTGACCACCTCGACCAACGACGGCCACAACTATGTGGCCGATCTATACCACAAAGGCGTGAGGGCTTTCTGCGTAAGCCGCATCACCGAAGAGATGAGCGCTATACGCGATGCCGACTTCTTCGTGGTGCCCGACGTGAAAGATGCCCTGCAGACCATAGCCCGCGAACACCGCAAAAGTTTCCACGGCCTCACCATAGCCATAACCGGCAGCCGCGGCAAGACCACGGTGAAGGAATGGCTGTATCATCTGCTCGAACCGGACTCGAAGGTGGTGCGCAGTCCACGCAGTTTCAACTCGCAGATAGGTGTGGCTCTGTCGCTCTGGGAGATATCGCCGGAGACAGAAACCGCTATCGTCGAGGCCGGCATATCGCGCACCGGCGAGATGGCACGCCTGCAGTCGATGATTCTGCCTGATATCGGTATCATCACCAATATCAACGCCGAACATAGCGAGGGCTTCCGCTCTATGGCTCACAAATGCACTGAGAAGCTGCAGCTTATGAAGGATTGCCGCTGTGTGATCTACTGCGCCGACGATCCCGTGGTAGCTGAATGCATAGAGCGCACTACCCTGCGCGGGGCCGCACTTGGCTGGTCGATGGCCGATGCCGGTGCACCGCTCTATATACGCGCACTCCGCTCCGTAGGCTCCAATACCACTATCGACTACCGCTATCTCGGTACTGACGGCAGCACGACGATACCGTTTCTGTCGCGTGCCGACATACAGAACGCGGTGAGCTGTCTGGCACTGATGCTCTATCTTGGCACACCGGCCGAGGTGATCGCCGAACGCATGGCCACGCTGAGCGCCGTAGGCACACGACTCAATGTGATCGAAGGCGTCAACGACTGCATGCTGATCTACGACTCCTACACCTCCGACCTGCATTCGCTTCCGCCTGCGCTCGACTTCATGGCGCGCCGACGTACAGCGATGCGCACCGCCACCATTATCCTCTCCGATGTGATGCACGAGACTCTCACGCCTGAACATCTCTACAGCGACGTGGCCCAGCTGCTGCGTCAGCGCCGTCTGTCGCGCATCATCGGCATCGGTCCGGAGATCTCGGCCTGCGCAAAATATTTTCCGCCCGAGGCTACATTCTACCCCGATACCGCCACGTTCCTCTCCTCTGTGTCGACCGACGATTTCGACTCCGAACTAATCCTCATAAAGGGCGCTCCGGAATTTCATTTCGAGATGATAGCCGACTATCTGGAAGCACGCCAGCACGAGACGATCCTCGAAGTCAACCTCGACTCCGTGGTCCACAACTTCAATATGTTTCGCTCGATGGTGCGCCCCACTACCGGTATAGTATGTATGGTCAAGGCTTCGGGTTACGGCGCCGGATCATATGAGCTGGCCAAGACGCTCCAATCGCAGGGCGCTGCATATCTGGCCGTAGCCGTGCTCGATGAGGGTGTGGATCTGCGCAAGGCAGGCATCACGATGCCTATCATGGTGCTCAACCCCAAGGTGGTCAACTACCGCACAATGTTTGCCTACAATCTTGAGCCGGAGATATATACTTTCGATATCCTCCACGAGATAATCCGCGAGGGGGAGAAGTATGGTATCACCGACTACCCGGTGCACATCAAGCTCGACACCGGTATGCACCGTCTCGGCTTTCTTGAGCGCGACATCCCCGCACTCGTGGACATACTGCGCCGACAAAAAGTGATCCGTCCGGCCTCAGTATTCAGTCATCTTGCCGCAGCTGACGATCCCGAGATGGATGACTACACACGCTCGCAATTCGAGCTCTTCGACCGCTGCTGCGACAAGCTCCAGAGCGGGTTCTCACATTATATATTGCGCCATATCCTCAACTCCACCGGCATCACCCGCTTCCCCGAGCATCAGCATGATCTGGTGCGCCTCGGTATATGCCTCTACGGCATACCGACGATGAATGACGGATCGCAGGCCGGTCTGCGTCCGGTGTCGACACTCTCCACCACTATCATTGCCATCAAGGAATGGGAGCCGGGTATCACGATCGGCTACAACCGCCGCGGTGTGGTGAAGCGTCCGTCGCGTATTGCCACGATCCCCGTGGGGTATGCCGACGGCATAAACCGCCATCTCGGCAATGGTGCTATGAAAGTATTGGTAGGAGGCAAACGATGTCCGACGATAGGCAATATCTGTATGGATGCCTGCATGATAGACGTAACCGACGTGGATTGCACCGTGGGCGACCGCGTGGAGATATTCGGCCAGCAGGTACCGGTAAGCGAACTCGCCGATGCTCTGCAGACGATCCCCTACGAGATACTCACTTCGGTGAGTACCCGCGTGAAGCGCGTCTACTACCGAGAGTAGACGCGCCACATGGGCTATAGCTTAGCGTAGCGAATTGTAGGAGCGCAGCAGTTTCTGGTCGCGGGAAATACCGCGGTAGGCGGCTACCAGAGCCACCAGAGCGGCCACGAGCATCAGTCCGCCGATACCCCATGCGGGAGTCATGGAAGTCACCTCTGCGGTAGCGATCTCAACCGGACGGGTGAGATTGTAGACCACCACACACGCAAGAGCCACCACCATCACTGATGCGATGGCTACGAGACTCTTCTGGAGCGGCATTTTATTGTAGAGGAATATCGAGCAGAGTATCACGACGCAGGTAAGCACCGTAAACCACAGCATCACGGGTTGGCCGCAAGCAATCATCTGCGGCATAGCCTCACCGCCGGCCGTGAGCTCGATGTCCCAATATCCGTAGGGCACATAAAGGAACACAATCAGTGCGGCAATCGCCAGCACCAGCATAAGAGTCTGAATTCTTTGGATTTGCATAAGAATAAATGTTGTATTTCGGTTATAAGGATGTTTATCTCACTCACAAAGATAAACAATCGAAACCTATAAAATGTATATAATTTTATAAATTTGCACCCTACTTTCTACAATTATGCAACAGACCACCACCTCACGCCCGCTTATAATGATAGTGAACGACGACGGAATCCAGGCTCCCGGAATCCGCGCGCTTATAGGTTTTGTAGCCGCTGACGCTGATGTCATCGTAGTGGCTCCCGACAGCCCGCAGTCGGGCAAAGCAAGTTCGATCACCGTAGACGGTCCGCTACGTATCACTCCCCTACCCGACTTCAAAGGTGCCCGGATGTATGCCGTGAGCGGTACACCGGTCGACTGCGTGAAGCTCGGTATCCATACCGTAATGCCACGGCGTCCCGACATCCTCCTGTCGGGTATCAACCACGGCTCCAACTCTGCCTGCAACCTCATCTATTCCGGCACGATGGGAGCGGTGATGGAAGGAGCTCAGCTCGGCATCCCCTCGGTGGGATTCTCGCTGCTACACCACGGCATCGACGCCGACTTCTCGCAGTGTGAAGATGTGGTGAAGCGTGTTGTAGACGACGTGCTACGCAACGGTCTGCCGAAGGATGTATGCCTCAACGTCAATATACCGGCCCAATGCACACCGGAGGGAATCAAAGTGGTGCGCGGCGGCCGCGGACACTGGACCGACGAATATACCCGCTACGAGGATCCTCACGGCCATCCGTTCTACTGGCTCAGCGGCTCCTTCATAGACGAAGAGCCCGACAATCCGGAGACTGACAACTATTGGCTTGGCCGACGCTACGCCACAATCGTGCCCGTGCGTCCGGACCAATCATATATCCCGGCTATCGACACGCTGCGCCAACGCTACGAATAATTTACCGATCCTCAATCATCCTCACATCATGCCCGATATGCAACCACAGCAGATATCCATCGACGATTACGATTACCCTCTCCCCGACTCATCTATAGCAGCTCATCCGCTGCGCGAGCGCGACCGCTGCCGCCTGCTCGTGCGCCACTCCGACGGATCACTCTCCGACCGGATCTTCACCGACCTGCCCCGACTTCTCCCCGAAGGCGCCCTGCTCATCTACAACAATACGCGTGTGATCAACGCCCGACTGAAGATGCGCAAATCAACCGGCGCTGTGATCGAAGTATTCTGCCTCGAACCGCACACTCCGGCCGACTATGCCTGCAACTTTGCTTCGACCGACGGCTGTTCGTGGCACTGCATCGTGGGCAATTCCAAGCGGTGGAAAGAGGGTGAGGTGAGCCTCGACCTTACCATTGACGGCCAACTGCTCACGCTCTATGCCGAGCGCGTCAGCATCGACGGCCCGGAATCGGTGGTACGGTTTCGCTGGACAGATCCGGAGGTAAGCTTCTCGCGCATCATCGAAAGTGCCGGTCAGATACCCATCCCGCCCTACCTAAACCGTCCTTCCGAAGAATCAGACACGACAGATTACCAGACCGTCTACTCCCGTATCGAAGGTTCGGTAGCCGCTCCGACGGCCGGACTGCATTTCACCCCCGCGCTACTCGAAAGCCTCGACCGTGCCGGCATACGCCGAGCCGAAGTGACCCTCCACGTCGGAGCGGGCACATTCCGTCCCGTCAAGTCGGAGACCATAGGCGAGCATCCGATGCACGGCGAATTCATCAACGTATCGCGCTCTATAATCGAGCAACTTTCGTCGGAGGAAAGACCGGTAATAGCCGTCGGCACCACTACCGTGCGCACCCTCGAGAGCCTCTATCATCTCGGCTGCATGGTGGCTCAGGGACGTAAACCCGACGACTTGCCCCAATGGTATCCCTACGACGCTGACCATCCACGCCTGTCGGCACCCGAAGCCTTCCGCGCACTCCTCGGATATATGGATGAGCAAGGCGTGGACCGGCTGATTGCCAACACACACATCATCATCGCCCCGGGCTACGAATTCAAAGTAGTGGACGGTATGGTGACCAACTTCCACCAGCCCCGCTCCACTCTGCTTCTGCTCGTATCGGCCTTCACCGGAGGGGATTGGCTACCTATGTATCGCCACGCGCTTGAGTCGGGCTACCGCTTCCTAAGCTACGGCGACGCCCAGCTTCTGCTGTGAAACAATCGACGCATGGACGAGATTGTTCCACGAGTTATTAACAATCGCCCCTCAGTTATCAACAATTGCTGACGTATGTCGGTAAAATGTGCGAAATTTGCTATCGTAATTCAAGCAACCGCACATACTACCACACACCATACATCAGCATATATGGGAAAAATCATAGCAATTGCCAATCAGAAAGGCGGTGTGGGCAAGACCACTACCGCTATCAACCTCGCAGCATCACTCGCCTCCGAGGGTAAGAAAGTGCTTCTAATCGATGCCGACCCGCAGGCTAACGCCACATCGGGCTACGGTATCAAGCCTTCAGATATGACCTCGTCGATCTACGAATGTCTGGTCGACGACTATCCGCTTGCCGGCTCACAGGTGCCCACCTGCATGAAGGGTGTCGACCTCATAGGCTCGCGCATCGATCTGGCCGGAGCCGAACTCGAACTCATCAACCGTCAGCAACGCGAGAAAGTGCTCGCGCGACTGCTTGCGCCCATCGCTCCCGACTACGACTATATCCTCATCGACTGCTCGCCGTCGCTCGGCCTCATCACCGTCAATGCCCTCACGGCCGCCGACTCGGTCATCATCCCCGTACAGGCCGAATACTTCGCGCTCGAAGGCATCACCAAGCTCATCAATACCATCCGCATCATCAAGCCGAAACTCAATCCGGGTCTTGAAATCGAAGGCTTCCTGCTCACTATGTACGACGCACGCCTTCGTCTGGCCAACCAGATCTACGAAGAGCTTAAGAGCCACTTCGGCGATATGGTGTTCACTACTGTGATTCCGCGCAATATCCGTCTGAGCGAAGCACCCTCCCATGGTCTGCCCGCCATGCTCTACGATCCCGAAAGCCGCGGCGCCACATCGCATACCGCCCTTGCCCGCGAAATCATAGCCCGTCACAAACGTCACAAATAAAATCCACACCTATATGGCTCTCAAACGCACTGCCCTCGGCCGCGGCCTCGACTCGCTCATCTCGATGGACGACGTACCCGCACGCGGCTCATCCGCTATCAATGAAGTAGCCCTCGACAAGATCACGGCCAATCCCGACCAGCCCCGCCGCACATTCGACGAGGAAGCTTTGGCCGAACTTGCCGCATCCATACGCGAACTCGGCATCATCCAGCCCCTCTCGCTGCGCCATACCCCCGACGGCACATATCAGATCATAGCCGGCGAACGCCGCTTCCGCGCCGCTCGTATGGCCGGCCTCACCACTGTGCCCGCCTACATCCGCAACGTAAGCGAAGTGGAGCTCACCGAGATGGCTCTTATCGAGAATATCCAACGTGAGGATCTCAATGCTATTGAAATCGCGCTCACGTTCAAGAAACTCATTGATCAGTATTCACTCACACAGGAACGTCTGAGCGAACGTATCGGCAAGAAGCGCGCCACCATCGCCAACTTCCTGCGCCTGCTCCGCCTCCCCGCCGAAGTGCAGCTCGGCCTGCGCGACAAGCGCGTGGATATGGGTCATGCCCGTGCCCTTCTCTCAATCGACGATCCTACCCGTCAGCTTCAGATCTACAACCGCATACTCAAGGAGGA
Source organism: uncultured Porphyromonadaceae bacterium (assembly GCA_947177605.1). Classification (GTDB taxonomy): domain Bacteria; phylum Bacteroidota; class Bacteroidia; order Bacteroidales; family Muribaculaceae; genus Paramuribaculum. Next base: position 11,946 of record CAMWUX010000001.1, on the reverse strand, counting down.
TCTGTCGGTGCGCAAGGTGGAGCAACTCGCCAAGTCGATACGCCAGGAGGGTACGGAGAGTGTGAACACCCCGGCAAAACCCGCTCCATCGAAAGCCGACTTCGACATCATGGGCGACCATCTCTCTAAGCGCTTCGACCTCCCGGTCACCTTCTCCATGAACAAGTCGGGAAAGGGAAAAATCACTTTCAGTTTCAAGAATGAGGCTGAACTTGAGAGATTAATTACTATATTTGAAGAAATAAAACCGGCCGGACACTGATCCAACCTCGGTATCCGGCTCTCAATTCGCGCCCAACAGGCGTGAATACCAATTATTTAACACCGATCGTATCACACTGTGCAAAATTGCTCCATACATCGGCTCGGAAGGTCTGCAATAGTGGGCAGTATCATAATTTTGATACTGTTGACACCCTTTAACATTTTTTCAACCACGCAGGTACGCCGTCCGGTGAGACCCGAACGACGCACCGCCGTACGTCCGGATTCCACCGCAACTCTCCCCGACACCATTCCCCTCGGAGCTCCCGCGGTAGGCCCTTCGGCCGTAGTCGAAGACGAGATCTCCGTCGACGCAGCCGGCAATGCCGAACTCACGCCCATAGATACCATACCGATCGAAGACAGTCCTGACCTTGACCTATTCTATCCGGGTACCGTCACAAACTCACTACCCGACCAGTCGCAGAAGGTCTTCGTGCCCGATCCCACACGCGCCGTGTGGCTCGCTGCCCTATGCCCCGGCCTCGGTCAGATCTACAACCGCCGCTTCTGGAAGCTGCCTATAGTGATAGGCGGCTTTATGGGTCTGGGCTACGGCGCTTCGTGGAACAATACCATGCTCACAGACTACACTCGTGCCTATTACGACCTGATGGACAACGACCCGTCCACCAAATCATATATGGACTTCTTCCCGCCGACCACCGACGAGTCGATGCTCAACCGCACATGGCTCGAACAGACGCTCAAACGCCGCAAAGACTACTTCCGGCGCAACCGCGACCTGTGTATCATCGGCATGGTGGGTGTATATCTGCTGGCTATCGTCGATGCCTACGTCGACGCATCGCTGACCAACTTCGACATCTCTCCCGACCTTACGATGCGCATAGCTCCGACCTTACTGCGCGACAATATCTCCTCACGGCCCTCGATCGGAGTATACTGGGCCTTTAATTTCTAAACCTTTCGCCCCACAGAAGCATGAACCACCTCCAACGATTTATGATAACGCTTTCCGGCGCTGCGATGGCTCTCACAGCCTCTGCATTGCCCAACATTCTCGACATCAAGCACTCGATTTCCGACGAAAACATCATCCCGCCCGAGAGTTTCGAGACACAGACGCGGATCATGGAGGAAAACTTCTATCTGAAAAACTTCACCGAGAGTTCGGGTACCGACACAGTGCCCCGCACCGGCACATACGAGGAGTATGAGACACTTCTCAGCCGTCTACCCTCCGGTATCGAGATGCCTTTCAATCCTCTTGTAGGCAAATATATCGATATGTATCTGGGCAAGCGCCGCAAACTCGTGTCGAATATGCTCGCGCTCCACAACTACTACGGCCATATCTTCATCGAGGAGATCGAACGGGCAGGCGTGCCTCACGAACTGCAGTATCTTCCGGTAATCGAATCGGCCATCAACCCTGTAGCCGTATCACGCGCCGGTGCCACGGGTCTATGGCAGTTCATGCCCAAGACTGCCACCGGGCTCGGTATGGAGATCAACTCCCTCGTAGACGAGCGTTGCGATCCGCGTGTAAGTAGCGCCAACGCTGTCAAGTATCTCAAGCAACTCTACAATATCTACAACGACTGGTCGCTCGCCATAGCTGCTTACAACTGCGGCCCGGGCAATGTCAACAAAGCCATACGCCGCGCAGGCGGAGGCAAGGACTTCTGGGAGATATACAACTATCTGCCCGCCGAGACCCGCGGCTACGTGCCCTCCTTCATAGCCGCCAATTATGTGATGAACTACCACGACCGCTACGGCATACAGCCCACGGTGGTGAAGCAGCAACTCGTCACCGACACCATCGACGTGTCGGACCGCGTCCATTTCGAGCAGATAGCCGCAGTGCTCCGCATACCGATCGAGGAGATAAGAATGCTCAACCCACAGTTTAAGAAAGACATAATACCCGGCGATTATCACCCTTACAAGCTCGTACTCCCATCGCAGCAGTGCCTCAGTTATATCGTGAGCCGCGACTCTATTCTTGCATATAATGCCGACCTTTATGCGCGCCGCTCGTATGTGGAGCCGGGTCGCCGCAGCGATGAGGTCCCCACCTCTAATGCCGATCTCGCCCAGGCTCAGACCCAGAATGCCACCGGGAATATCGACATACCCACACAGGTGGCCGACAGTGTGGTCACCATCCACCACGTAGTAGCAAGAGGCGAGAGCCTGCGCGACATTGCTAAACAATATTCGGTAAGTTCGACAGACATCAAGCGGTGGAACAATCTACGCAGAGGCAAAGTGAAAGAGGGCGACAGCCTCATCATCAACACCTATCCCAAAGTGCTCCCCAACGCATCTACGGTTCCGACCCAACCATCGACCGTGACTGCTCAGGCTGCTACGCCCAAGCAGACAGCTCCGGCTACCCCCACTCAGCCTAAAAAGAAGAAAGAGCAGCCGCAGCAACCTAAATATACCACTCATACCGTAAAATCCGGCGATACCCTCGACGCTCTTGCCCGCCGCTACGGCACAACAGTGGCCGACATACAGCGCGCCAACAATATGAGTAAGAGCAACACCCGCATCCAGATAGGTCAGAAGCTCAAGATTCCATCGAAGAAATCGACCGCAGCGACTCCGAAGAAGAAATCGTCGAAGAGGAGAAGATAACGCGCTCCGATCCTTCGCCACTCACTATCCCGACATACATCTACATATCCAAAATTCACCATATTGTATTATGAAAGCCCTCCGCCTTCCGCTCATCCTGATAACTCTCTGCCTTGCCACATCGGGCATTGAGGCAAAAAAGGCGCTGTCGCCTTACTGGTCACGACCTATCACGACGGCCGATACTATCATCGACTCCACAATATATGATGTAGACATCACCCCGCTGATCGACCGCCCCGACTTCGACTCCATCGTAGCGGCTCAGCGCCTGCCCCGTCCGCTACTGCGCTCATATTTCGGTCCGCTTGTGTTCTCGGAATTCAATGACCAGATCACAGCTCCCGATATCTTCCCCACCGATAAAACAGGCATTGATCCCAACATCACTATCGCCAACAACTGGCTGGGCGACTACGACAACTCCGATGAGCTGATGCAATACATCCGCCATAAGACAATGTATACAAGCCCCCAAATCGTACGATACAACATACGCACTCTGCCCGGCATTCCAAAGACATACCACGGCTTCATCGACCCCGTCACATCGCGCATCGTGATCGAAGAGACCAAAGTCGACGATCGCGTAGGCACCATCACCCCGGAAGTGGAGCGCCGCGTATGGCTCAACTCCTTCAATGCCTCAGTGCAGTTCTCGCAGGCCTACATATCTCCCAACTGGTATCAGGGCGGCAATAACAATCTTAATATGATAGGACAGCTGCTCTACAATCTAAAACTCAACCAGAAGTTCTATCCCGACTATCTCTTCGACCTGTCGGTAGCCTACAAGCTTGCGCTCAACAGCGCTCCCGATGATTCGATCCACTCCATCAACATCACCGAGGACATATTCCAGATCAATGCCACGATGGGTCTGAAGGCCGCACGCCGCTGGTTCTACTCGGCCAACGTGATGTTCAAGACCCAGCTTTTCAACAGCTATCCCACCAATTCCCGCGATCTGAAAGCCGCGTTCCTCTCCCCTGCCGAACTCAACGTCGGCCTCGGTATGACCTACAACTATACCAATCCCAAGAAAACGCTCACCCTCGGTCTATCGCTCTCGCCGCTGTCGTGGAACATGAAGACCTGTACATCCTCGATGATCGACCCGACGACGTATGGCATCGACAACGGACGGCGTGTGAAAAATAAAGTCGGTTCGAGTGCCGAGCTCAATATGCAGTGGAAGATAGCCTACAACATCACGTACACCACACGTCTATTCGGCTTCACCGACTACGACTACGCATACACTGATTGGGAAAACACCATCGATTTCAACATTAACCGATTCCTCTCCACACGCCTATACGTACACTTCCGTTACGACACCTCTACACCCCACCTCGAAGACTCGCGCTGGAGCAAATTGCAGCTTAAAGAGATATTCAGCTTCGGATTCTCCTACCACTTCGGCGTATGAAGCTGAGATGCATGGTAATCGCCTTGCTCGCAGGCCTCGCCGCACAACCACCAGCGGCGTGGGCCGGTAAATTCATCGACCGGTTGCCGGCCAGTTCCGAGGCTCCATTACCCGACTTCTCATACACCGACCTTGTGGATCGTCTGTCGGCCTTGACGCTTCACCACATCGAAGGCGTTTGGCAATACAACGATACAGATGTAGAAGTAGCCATCGTACGCCGTTCAGTATATCAGCCGGTGAGCGCCAACGAATCTGATCATTATCTTATGATTCTGGTCGATGCCCCCAACCGCACCATCCGTCCGGGTACAATAATGGGGCATATATCCCGGGCCGACAAAGAGAGGGTCTATACGGCCCGAATCTACACCACCGCGGTAGGTTCGCATCTCACCATACCCAAGACATTCACCATCACACTGGACAGCTCCGACAATTCATTCTCGCTCCGCAAACACAATTCGCAGATGCTCGTGTTTCTTTGGCGCTTCGCACCATATCTGTGGCGCTACCCAATCACTCCTGAGTACCAGAACATCACCCGTACCGGATGTGTGCGCCGATACCCCCAGCCGTCGCCCCCGCGTGAGCCTGTATATCTATGAAGCCACGTCTTGCCAAAATATTGATCATACCTATGGTATTAGCGGCTATGCTTCTCCATAGCATCACCGCAGATGCGCAGCGAACCACTCGCCGCGGCGTTAAGCCTTCGCACCGACCCACGGCCACAGCAACTGCTGCAGATACATTATTCAGTCCGGGCGACTCGGTCGTCAGCCTTTCGGGCTACGATAAACCGCTTCGCTCACGCAGGGAGACATTCTTCGTAACTAATGCATCCGCGCGCTCGATTTCAGCTATCGACGTCACCCTTGAATACTTCGACTCATCCGGCCGCCAGCTCCACCGCCGTACCATCACGATACCGGTCGATATTCCGGCCGGTGAGACCCGCAAGGTCGACACTCCATCGTGGGACACTCAACTTACATTCTATTACCGGGAATCGCCACCGGCGCGCGTAGCTACACGCTGCTACCCCTACTCGGTGACGAGCCTTATCAACTATATACTGTTCGAACCATGCTCAGATATATAGAAAAGGCCCGCACCATACTCGTAGAGCATCCGGATCTCGACGAGCAGATCAAGGAACTGGCCGTCATCCGACGGTTCAGACGCGGAGAGCATATCGACTCCACTTCCGAGATGCGCCACCTGTCGATGTACATTACCAAAGGCTGTGCAAGACTTTACTTTCTCAAAAACGGGAAAGAGCATACCTACTCAGTAGCGTTCGACGGCGAGTTTATCACCGTGTTTCATTCTCTCCTCGATAATCCGGCGGCCTCAACACGCATCGAGTTCATAGAGCCTACTACTGTCGTAGTAACTCCAATGGACAAGATACACTCCATACTCAAAGCGGCACCTCCCGACATCTTCGGCTCCTTCGCCGAGGTATTTCTTCTCTCACTATACTCCCACAACCGCTCTCTGGAGGAGCGACTGATCCTATTCCAGACTGGTTCGGCCGTAGAGCGCTACCGCTGGCTTTTAGCCCGTTATCCCGAAATCAACAAACGTCTGAACGCGACCCAGATAGCATCACTGCTCGGTATGACACGCGAGACACTCTACCGCATCCGTTCAGGCAAATACCGACAATCCTGATCATCAACCGTATGTCTACGACCCAAAGCGCCACAAATGGCAATATGAATCTTCTGGCCACAGGCCGCATCAGCCGACTGCTGTGGAACTATTCCCTGCCCGCCGTGGTGGGAATGCTCGTGATGTCGCTCTACAACGTCATCGACCGCATATTCATCGGCCAGGGAGTTGGTACCGAGGCCATAGCCGGCCTCGCCATCACATTTCCCGTGATGAACATAGCCGCCGCACTCGGCGTACTTATCGGAGCCGGCGCTGCTGCCCGCACATCGATATTCATGGGTGCCGGCGACCGCGACCGCGCATCGCTCGTGCTCGGCAACTCACTCACACTCATCATCATCAATGCCACGGTCTACATCTCTCTGATGTGGATATTCATCGACGACATACTCATAGCCTTCGGGGCAAGTCCGGCCTCACTCCCCTACGCCCACGACTTCATGACCTTCATCATGCCGGGTATGCTAATCATGAACATCGGCTTCTCTCTCACCAATGTGATGCGTGCCTCGGGGTATCCGATCAAGGCCATGCTCTCCATGATGATAGGCGCGGGTGCCAATCTGATACTCGCCCCTATATTCATATTCGGCCTCGGTCTCGGCATCAAGGGTGCAGCCATAGCTACTGATCTGGCCATGAGTCTGGTCACCGTATACACCATCACCCACTTCTGCCGACGGTCGCATAACCTGTATTTCCGCCGTGGCAGTTTCCGCCTGCACCGCAGCATAGTGCTCGACATTATCGGCATCGGTGCCGCCCCGTCGCTGGTCAATGCCGCCTCCTGTTTCATCAACGTGATTATGAACAAGACGCTATATCTCCACGGTGGCGACAATGCGGTGGCGGCAGCAGGCATCTTCGTCACCTTCACCTCACTGATATGTATGGTGGTGGTAGGCATCTGTCAGGGTATGCAGCCTATCGTAGGCTACAATTTCGGCGCCGGTCGCCTCGCCCGGCTCAAGCGCGCCTACTGGACGGCTGTGCTCTGGGCTACCTGTGTGGTATCCGTGGGGTGCGCCATCGGCCTCATCTTCCCCGACCTCATAGCCCGCGCCTTCACCGCCGATGCCGCCCTTATAGCCACCACCGCCTCAGGCTTCCGTATCGCCATGCTCTGCTTTGTGGTTGTTGGCTTCCAGATCGTATCCACTACCTTCTTCCAGTCGATAGGCAAGGTCGGGCAGTCGATCTTCCTCTCCCTCACCCGTCAGGTCCTATTCCTAATTCCTCTGCTTCTCATCCTTCCGCGCATGTATCAGCTTCAGGGAATATGGAGCTCATTTCCCATCTCCGACCTCATCGCCACCCTTGTAGCGGCAGCGATGATATACCGCCAATTGTGCATTATCGACAAAAAAGTGTGATTTATAGCCTTAAAACTTGACAATACTCGAAATCTTTATTATTTTCGCATACTTATATCAATCATCGTAACCGAAACGAATAATACCAAAATTTCATCATACTCATGAGTTACCTTAAATTTGATAAAAACCAGATGATTAATCTGGAGCAATCGCTTCTCAAAGAGATGCTCCGCACCAATCAATCGGGCGCTTATCACTGTACCTCTGTCGTCGATTGCAATACCCGCAAGCAGCATGGTCTGCTCGTAGTGCCCATCCCCGAGATGGACAATTCGTGGCACGTGCTCCTTTCGTCGATGGATGTATCGGTGATCCAGCACGGCGCCCAGTTCAATCTCGGACTTCACCGCTATCAGGGCGGTGTATACAGTCCAAACGGACATAAATACATCCGCGAATTCGACTGCGATAGCGTGCCCCGCACTACCTACCGCGTCGGTGGTGTGATTCTCACAAAGGAGAAAATATTCATCTCCAACGAAAACCGTATTCTCATCCGCTACACCCTCATCGAAGCCCACTCGCCTACGACTCTCCGCTTCCGCCCGATGCTCGCATTCCGCGAAGTGAACCAGCTCGTAATGGCCAACGGCAATCTCAACGGCACCTGTACTCCCGTGGCCAACGGTGTTTCCACTTGCCTCTATCCGGGCTACCCGACGCTCTTCATGCAATTCAACCATAAGCCCGAATGGCACTTCGAGCCCAACTGGTACAACGGCTTTGAGTATATCAAGGATATGGAGCGCGGCGTGCCCTACGTGGAAGACCTCTGGGTTCCCGGCTACTTTGAAATACCCATAAAGAAAGGCGAATCGATAATCTTCTCCGCGGGTCTGTCGGAAGTAAGTCCACGCTCGCTCACCAAGATGTATCAAAACGAGATCGCAGTGCGCACCTGCCGCACCAGTTTCTTCAACTGTCTCAAAAACTCCGCCAAGCAGTTCTACCTCAAGGACGGCGACAGTATGTATATGCTCTCGGGCTATCCCTGGGGCAAGATCCTGGCCCGCAACACCTTCATGGCGCTCCCGGGCAATACCATCGCCATCAATCACCGCGCCGACTTCGAAGCGATAATGGATACCGCCGCCAAGGCTCTCCGCCACTATATGGAGACCGGACAGCCCGACAACCGTATTCAGGGCATCGATCTGCCCGACATCCCGCTGTGGTGCGTATGGGCCGTGCAGCAGTATGCCAAAGCCTACGGCACCGACGCCTGCCGCGAGCGCTATCTGCCTCTGATTGCTGAAATCGTATCGTATATCAAGGATGGCCGTCACCCCAACCTCCACGTGACCGAAAGCGGGCTCCTTACCACCGATGGCACTACTACTCCGGTATCATGGATGAATGCTTCGCTCTACGGCCGTCCAGTGGTGCCTCGCACTGGCTATCTCGTTGAATTCAACGCCCTTTGGTACAACGCTCTGATGTTTGCCCGTCTGCTCACCGAGGAGCAGCCGGCCTACGAGATACTCCATGCCGATACAGAGGCTCTCGCAGCCGTGATGAAGCCTGCGTTCGTCGATATGTTCCTCAACGACTACGGCTATCTATACGACTATGTGGCCGACAACTACGCCGACCCGTCAGTGCGCCCCAATATGGCTGTAGCCATAGGCCTCGACTACTCGCCGCTCGACCGCCGTCAGCGGAAGAGCGTGCTCGATGTTGTGACCCGCGAACTTCTCACCCCCAAGGGTCTGCGCACACTCTCGCCCAAGAGCTACGGCTACCGCCCCGCATATCTGGGCTCACCCGAAGAACGCGAGATGGCACTCCACAATGGCCCGGCTCGCCCATGGCTATTCGGCTTTTATGCCGACGCCTACCTCAAGGTATTCGGTCACAGCGGCGTAAGCTACATCGACCGTATGCTCATCGGCTATGAGGACGAGATGACCCAGGCCTGCATAGGCTCCCTCTCCCAGCTCTACGACGGCAATCCGCCCTTCTCCGGCCGAGGCGCTATCTCCCACGCTACCAATGTGGCTGGCATCCTGCGCACTATCACTACACTCAAAAAGTTTAACTTCTAACCCCCGCCCGTCATATCTATCATGAAAGCATTAATGTTCGGTTGGGAATTTCCCCCTCATATCCTCGGCGGATTAGGTACCGCCAGCTACGGACTCACCAAAGGCATGTGGGAATGCGGCGATATGGACATCACCTTCGTGATCCCCAAACCCTGGGGCGACGAAGATCGCTCGTTTGCCAACATCGTAGGCGCTTCGCAAGTACCCATAGCCTGGCGCGACGTGAGCCGCGAATACGTGGAGCAGCGTATCGGCAAGTATATGGATCCCGATCTCTACTTCCGTCTGCGCTCCAACATCTACGCCGACTTCAACTATATGCGTACCAACGACCTGGGATGCCTTGAATTCTCCGGCCGCTACCCTGACAATCTTCTTGAAGAGATCAACAACTACTCGATATGCGCCGGCGTGATAGCACGCACGCTCGAGTTTGACGTAATACACTCCCACGACTGGCTCACCTATCCCGCCGGCATCCATGCGAAGCAGGTCACCGGCAAACCGATGGTGATCCACGTACACGCCACCGAGTTTGACCGCTCGCGCGGTAAGCCCAACCCCACCGTCTACGGTATTGAGAAAGACGGTATGGCTCACGCCGACCATATCATCACCGTGAGCAATCTCACCCGCCGCACAGTGATCGAGAACTACGGCATCGACCCGGCCAAGGTGACTACCGTACACAATGCCGTCACCCCGCTCTCCGACGAGCTCCTCGCCGTAGAAGTGAAGAAGCCCAAGGAGAAGATCGTCACCTTCCTCGGCCGTATCACTATGCAGAAAGGGCCCGAATACTTCGTGGAAGCGGCAGCCAAGGTGCTCAAGAACAACCATAACGTACGCTTCGTGATGGCCGGTTCGGGCGACATGATGGACAAGATGATCCTCCTTGCCGCCGAGCGTGGCATAGCCGACCGCTTCCACTTCCCGGGATTCCAGAAGGGCAAGCAGGTCTACGAGATGCTCAAGGCGTCAGACGTATATATAATGCCTTCAGTATCCGAGCCGTTCGGTATCTCTCCGCTCGAAGCTATGCAGATGGGCGTGCCCTCGATCATATCGAAGCAGAGCGGATGTGCCGAAATCCTCGACAATGTGATCAAGACCGACTATTGGGATATCGACGCAATGGCCGACGCCATCAACTCCATTATCTCCTATCCAGCCATGTACGAACAGCTCCGCGAGGACGGTCTCAAGGAGGTGAACCGCATCACCTGGGACAAGGCCGGTGCCAAAGTGATCGACATCTACAATAAAGTACTTCACCGTTGATAATTATTAAAATCTCATAATCATGAAAGCAATTTGTTTCTATTTTCAGATTCATCAGCCGTTTCGCTTAAAACGATACCGCTTCTTCGATATAGGCAACGATCATTACTACTACGACGACTTCGCCAACGACGACATCGTGACCCGCGTTGCCCGCAACTCCTATATTCCTGCCGCCGAGACTCTGCTGCGTATGCTTGAGCGCTATCCCCACTTCAAATGCGCGCTCTCCATCACCGGCGTAGCTCTGGAGCAGTGCGAGCAGTACGTGCCGGAGTTCATTGACCTGCTCAAGAAGCTTGCCGCCACCGGCCGCGTGGAATTCCTCGCCGAGACCTATGCCCACTCTCTCTCCTCACTTGCCGATCCCGACGAATTCGCCAATCAGGTGCGTGTCCACGACGACAAGATCAAAGAGATGTTTGGCGTCACCCCAAAAGTGCTACGCAACACCGAACTAATCTATTGTGACGAACTCGCGCCTCAGATTCAGGCCATGGGCTTCAAGGGTGTGATAACCGAAGGTGCCAAGCATATCCTCGGCTGGAAGTCACCCAACTATGTCTACTCCGCCGCCTCCGCGCCCAAACTCAAGATACTGCTGCGCAATGCCAAACTCTCCGACGACATCTCCAAGCGCTTCTCCAATACCGACTGGGAGGCATATCCCCTCACCGCCGACAAGTATATGGACTGGATCGCCGCCACACCTGCAGAGGAGCAGATCGTCAACCTCTTCATGAACATCGAGACTTTCGGCGAATTCCAGCGCGCCGAGTCGGGTATATTCCAATTCCTTGAAGCGCTTCCCCACTTCGCGCAAGAACGCGGTGTGGAATTCATGACCCCAACCGAAGCCGTATCGAAACTCAAGCCCGTAGGCGAGCTCTCGATTCTTCATCCTATCTCATGGACCGACGAGTCACGCGACGTGACTGCATGGCTCGGCAACAAGCTCCAGAACGAAGCTTTCCAGAAACTCTACTCCGTAGCTGAGCGCGTGCGCCTCTGCAACGACCGCCGTCTTAAGCAGGACTGGTATTATCTCCAGGGTGCTGACCACCTCTTCTATATGGCCACCAAGCACTTCGCCGACGGAGCCGCCCACTCATCGTTCAGCCCCTACGAGACTCCCTTCCAGGCCTTCACCAACTATATGAATGTGCTGGCCGACTTTATCGTACGCGTCGAGGAGCAGTATCCTCTGTCGATTGACAATGAGGAGCTCAACGCCCTGCTCACCACTATACGC